>JAJPJF010000095.1 GCA_021324415.1 Nostocales cyanobacterium Centralia_MAG_434 | reverse complement strand
TTTTTGGCTCTCTTGTTTGATTTTGATTTCTTGATGGCGTTGTCTGGCACAATTTAATAATGATTGTAGTTGCTCGTAACTAATCCCTAAAATTTCTTTTGTTCTGTAAGGAAGTCTAATCGTTGGGCACCCGCACATATCTGGACGGCGAATAAATTCGCGTCGGGCTTGTCCCCTTGTCTAAAGCCAAGGGCTTGCGCCCTTGGAGTTTTCGGTCAATGCGTAAATCTGATGAAAGACTACTAGCTTAACTTCGCCCTCAGTCTAAGCGGAATTTCAATCCAAAACTCTGTGCCTTGGCCAGGAGAGGAAATACACTTTAAAAAACCCTTGTGTTTGTCCACTACTATTTGATAACTAATTGATAATCCTAAACCTGTACCTTCACCCACAGGTTTAGTTGTAAAGAAGGGATCAAATATCTTTTGCTTAATGCTTTCAGTCATCCCAGGACCATTATCTTTAATAGAAATTGCTACCCAGTCAGGATTTAGTAATTTAGTGCAGATGGTAATTATACTAGGTTCTTTTTTGATTTCTGCGATCGTTCTATGCTGATTATAATTGTCCAAGGCATCAATGGCATTACTGAGGATATTCATAAATACTTGGTTTAACTGACCTACGTAACATTCAATTGCTGGCAACTCGCCATACTCTTTGATAATTTCAATAACAAGATGCTCCGGCTTAGCTTTTAGACGATGCTGCAAAATTAATAGGGTACTATCAATTCCAGAGTGAATGTTAACAGCTTTTATGTCAGCTTCGTCCAATCGCGAGAAGTTGCGTAGAGCTAGCACAATCTCACAGATGCGCTCCGTCCCAACTTTCATCGAAGAGAGTATCTTGGGCATATCTTCTACGAGAAAATCAAGTTCAATTTCTGTAATGAAGTTGGAGATCTCCGGTGGTGTGTTGGGATAAATCTGCTGGTAAAGCTTAATTAAAGCCAGTAAATCCTGAGTGTAATTATCAATGTAAATTAGATTGCCATCGATAAAGTTAACTGGGTTATTGATTTCGTGTGCTACACCAGCAACCAGTTGACCAAGGCTGGACATTTTCTCGCTCTGAATTAATTGCGCTTGTGTGCGTTGTAAATGTTGTAGGGCTTGTTCTAACTCAGTTGCTTGCTTTCTTAGAGTGGCCTCAGAAGATCGCAATGCAACTTCTGCCTGTTTGCGATCACTAATATCGCGCAAGAACACAATATATTCCAAGTTTTGGCGATTGGATCGAAGAGAAATCGTTGTTTCAATGATGCGCTCACCAGTATTTGGCTTTTGTAATGTTTGTTCACTTGTGCTTGGCCAATATGCTGGCTCATTATCCAATTGGGAAAGAAAGTCATTGAGACTCCGCCCATAAAGCTGATTGGCATCCATCCCCAACAGTGATTTAGCAGCAGAGTTAGCTTGAGTAATCAAACCGTTTTCATTTAGCACCAAAACTGTATCTGATAGAGTATCTAGGGCTGTAATAAATCGGCTTTCTGCGACTTCCCTGGCTTCGGCAATTGAGGCAATTTGCGGCAATGTAGTCCAGCAAGCAATTGTCACGGCCACAAAGGCAAGAATCATCAGTAGAATGGCTAAGAGATTGTCACCAGCATCGCCTGGAAGTTGGTCTAACTTGTCCTTTACTACCCAAGTGATTGTGGCAGCACCACAAACCAATGCCACTAAGGTGAATACTTGTAGACCAACAAAATCTTTAATTTTTATGCTGTAGCGTGGACGATGCTGTATCCACCAATGAAGATGAAAAGGTGGAAAGGCGATCCGTCGGCTCACCCTATCAGCTACCAAAATTATGATCGGAAACAGCAACCCCACAGCAAAATCTTGCCACTGCCAAGTTAAGCCGCCAACGAGTAGGACAACCGTTTCCACCAAACAAAAGCCAAGGGACAACCAAGACCATCGTACCCCTGGTCTACCTCGACGTAACCAAATACCAAAATGGAAGACAATTATCGACACCACAGAACCAACACTGGTGACCATGACCAGGCTGGCTATATTTCCCCAAACCAGAAAAAACAAACTCAGTATGAAGCTAAATATTAAGCTAGGTTGCAGTACACCTTTGCGGGAAACGACTGCAAAGACAGGTGATAGGTATCCGTCTAGGGCAAGTTGGTACAAAATGCGAGGAGAGTTGGACACTGCTGTAGCACCACCAAGAAGTGCACTAGAGGAAATCCAAAGTGTGATGATTAACTCGGCTGACTTTCCCCAGAAGGGTGAGGCTGCTGCTAACAAAGTCTCGAAGGTGCTGTTATCAAGCCCAGTTATCGTTCCTAACCGCATCAGTACCCAAGAGCAACCTAGAAACACAACTGGAATAAGACCTCCAGCTAACGATAACAAACGTAAAGTTTTACCAGGCTTGTAGCTATCAGCAACAAAGGAGGAAGCGGTTTCACAGCTACAGGTCCCGAAGATGGCAAAGAAAAACCACTTTGCCCATTCCATAACTGAAAAACTAGGCCAAGTTGTTGGAAAAAAACCAGGACTGGCTGGGGAAAGAGCTAGCCAGCCCATACCTTGAATACAAAAGGCGAGTAGCCATCCAACAGCAGGGACAATAAAACACAAGTGCAAGATACCCAAGGCTCTTGTACCACTAAACGCTATGATGAAGATGAGTAACGTCAAACCAAATTTCAAAGGCATTTCCGGAAAAGTAATGCCCAATGATTCAAGCTGAACTTTTATTAAATCCGTAAGAATGATGGTGCTCAGAGGAAATGCTGCCCAACTATAAAAGTATGCTAGTGCTGCATAGCATCCCAGCCAAGGAAATGACTTTAGCAGCCTAGTAGTGTAATTAGGAGTGCCCCCGGATACATCTGGTAAATGTCTGCCCAAGGCTTGTACTTGGAAGTTCAGCAGCATACCAACAATTGTTCCAGGTAGCCAGACAAACATGGCCTGCGGTCCTAGCGCATTATGTATTGCAGGTGCAGTCATTAACCATCCCAATAAGCCAGACAAGCTGAAGCCAAAAGTTTCAAGGAAACTTAGGCTTCGTGGAAGTTTTAGAGCTGAGTAGCGACATTTATCTACATTCAAAACTGGTTGATTATGCATTATTTATTGATTTCTTATACCAATTTAATATGAAGCTGCATAGAAAAGAGCTTCTAGAATAAAGTTATAGGAAGAGATAGAAATTACCTGCTCAAGTGTAAGTTGGTCGAATATTTCTTG
>JAJPJF010000199.1 GCA_021324415.1 Nostocales cyanobacterium Centralia_MAG_434 | reverse complement strand
TAAAACTTTCAAAACTTCTCACCTCCGCGAAGATGTCTTTGTATGCAGCACAGTAAGCATCCACGAACCGGACAGTTGTCACTGCTTTTCTCGGCGCTACCATCGATGAACTCTACAACTCAGTCATTTCTTGGTTATTATACTCTGCCCAGAGTGATGAAAGAGCGTTAGAATGCTTTCTGCAAATTATCTCATCAAAAATTCTGCAAAAATAAAATTTTTTTGAGGATTATTTGAAACCAAATTAAGATTGCTCACTCATATGTTCAATAAATAAATATTTCATTTTTTTAAAACTTAATTAATGACAAAAAACTGGGCATTGGTAATCGGCGTTAATTATTATAACTTTATGCAACCGCTCAAGTATGCTCAACGAGATGCACAGTTAATACAGAGCTTTCTTTGCAATCAAGCAGGTTTTGAGCGGGTTTTCTTATTCTCCGATGATTCACCTGACATTGGTGGAACTTCAACCCGTCCCTACTATGCTAACTTGATGCGGTGTCTCCAACAATTAAGTGAACAACCCTTGATGGAATCGGGAGATAACTTTTGGTTCTTCTTCAGTGGTCATGGGATAATGCACGCTAATAGTGATTACCTTATGCTTGCTGATAGCAACCCAGAGGATACTGAAAATACAGCTATTTCCATCAGCTATGTTATCCAACACTTGCAACGTTGTGGTTCTGACAATGTCATCCTCATTTTAGATGCTTGTCGTCACCACCATAAAGAAACTACTCAAGGATTTGGGAGACAAACACAAGAGATAGCAAATCAAAGCAAGATTATCAGCATTCTTTCCTGTCATCCCCATGAATACTCCTACGAAATTGATGCGCTTCAAACAGGTGCATTTACTCATGCACTCTTAGAAGGTTTGGGTGTTCAGGGACAATGCTCAACACTTAAGAGGTTAAATCAATATTTAAGTTTTCGAGTGCCACAACTTGCTCATCAATATAAGAATGCTCAGCAAACACCCCACATCATTGCCCAACCCATAGCAAAATTTCACCTAATTTTTATATCAAAATACGCCAGTTTGCATGATATTAACACACTTAAGCTTGCTGCTTTTCAGGCAGACATTGATGGAAATTTTGAATTAGCTAAGCAATTATGGATGCGGGTCAATGCTGCTGAAACTTTTGACAATTTGGATGCAATCGAGTCTATCCAAAAATTGACTCAATTACAAGTTGGAAATCCTGATATTAAGAGTAACTTTACCTCCCAAGATTTTCTGGAGGGGAAAATCGATTACCCTCTCATTACAGAAGAGAGACTAGGTGCTGTAGGTTGTGTCGGAGAAAATTTGAAGTCACACCTGGAAATCCAACCAACTCTAACCACTTTCATTCCTTATAAGTATAATTCTGCTAACCTCTATTCTCAAAAAGGAGTCGATTACAAGCAGTTGCGCAAGCTTCTGGCAGAAGGTAAGTGGAAACAAGCAGATCGGGAAACTATCGCGCTTATGCTCAAAGTAGCTAATCGAGAAACAGAAGGTTGGCTAGACATCGAATCCATCAATAAGTTTCCCTACACTGACCTTTGCATCATAGATCAACTCTGGCTGAAATACAGCAATGGTCGCTTTGGTTTGAGTGTGCAAAAGCAAATCTGGGAAAGTGTCGGTGGTCAACCTAGTGCTGATTATGAAACATGGTGCAAGTTTTGCGATCGCATCGGTTGGCGTAGCAATCACAATTGGTTGTTTTATAGTGATCTCAACTTCAGCACAAATGCTCCTTTGGGACATCTACCAGCCACAGGTATTGTTCATGTCCTGACTCCTTGGAAAGGTTGGGTTGTGGGTCTATTTTGTTGTCTTGTGGGATTCTCTGCTCTTGCATATAAGCTTGAGCACAACCAACGCATGTTACTACTCTACAACAGTCCCTCAGACGCAGACTAACACATAGAACATCTCTGCATTTAAATTTTTATCACAAACAAAACATATAATTCAATGAATATTCTTGGAATTAACGCATACCATGGTGATGCCTCAGCTTGCCTGATCCAAAACGGTCAACTTGTTGCTGCAGTTGAGGAAGAAAGGTTTACACGGGTCAAGCATTGGGCAGGGTTTCCGGCTGAATCTATCCGTTATTGCTTACAAGTTGCTAGACTAGGGGCAGCAGATTTAGACCACGTTGCAGTCTCATTTAACCCTAAAGCCAATCTCAATCGTAAACTCCTTTTTACTCTGCAACAACGTCCCTCTCTATCCTCACTCCTAGATCGGTTTAACAAACAAAGTAAATCTACTAGCCTCAAAGAAGAATTAGCAGATGCTTGTCAGTGTCAACCAGAAGACATTCATGCTCCCATCCATACCTTAGAGCATCACACAACCCACTTCGCAAGTACCTTCTTTGTCTCCCCGTTTGAAAAAGCTGCGATTTTATCGATTGACGGGATGGGGGATTTTGTCAGTACCCTTTCAGGTGCAGGTGAAGGCAACAACCTAGAGTACTTTTCTCGTACCCACTTTCCTCATTCTATCGGTTACCTTTACAACGCTATCACTCTTTACCTAGGTTTTTTCGCATATGGCGATGAATATAAGGTTATGGGCTTAGCTCCTTATGGAGAGCCAGAATATCTGGAAGCATTCCGGCGAATCATCTCTCCAAAAGGAGACAGTTTTGAGATGAACTTAGATTACTTCACTCATCATGAACAAGGGATAGCCATGAAGTGGGATAATGGCGCACCTTATGTTGAGCCTTTTTACAGTCCAAAACTAGAAGATTTATTGGGTCCAGCACGACAGCCAAAATCAGAAATTACTTCCAAGCATCGAAATATTGCAGCTTCTTTGCAAGCGGTGACCGAAGAAATTATTTTTCATGTTCTCAACCGACTCAGCGATCGCTACAAGAGTGATAATCTCTGTTTAGCAGGCGGAGTTGCCATGAATTCTGTTGCCAATGGCAAGATCACTCAAAACACTCCCTTTAAAAACATTTATATTCCCGTAGGTGCTGCTGATAATGGCACCTGTATAGGTGCAGCCTTCTTTGTTTGGAATCAAATCCTTAAGAAACCCCGTCAATTTATCTTAAATCATGCCTATTGGGGTTCAGAATTTTCTGATGAAGAATGCTTACTCGCATTGCAAGCCCACAACCTCCATCCCAAACAATTAGAACGAGAAGCACTGCTCAACCAAGTTGTTGATGCTCTTTGTGAAGGAAAAGTCGTTGGTTGGTTTCAAGGGAGAATGGAGTTTGCTGCGAGAGCTCTTGGTAACCGTTCTCTTCTTGCTGATCCTCGTCGCGTGGATATGCGTGACATCATTAACCTAAAAATCAAATTCCGAGAAAAGTTCCGTCCTTTTGCTCCTAGCATTCTTGAAGAACGGGTAGGCGAATATTTTGAAATTGATGAGCCTGCACCGTTCATGGAAAAAGTTTTTAAAATTCGCCCAGAAAAAAGAGAGCAAATTCCTGCTGTAACCCATGTTGATGGGACAGGTCGCTTACAAAGTGTCAGTCGCCAAACTAATCCTCTCTATTGGGACTTGATTGCTAAGTTTGCGCAACGCACTGGAATTCCGATTGTTCTTAACACATCTCTCAACGAGAATGAACCCATTGTTCGAACTCCAACAGAAGCTATTCAATGCTTCTTGAGGACTCGGATGGATGCTCTGGTACTAGGTTCATACTATGTGGATCGTACTTTTATCTAGTGACATACTCCTACACCGATTGCAAACAATACAGTCTAAAGCTTCTTAGTGACTCCCGGTATCCCGTCAGACATTAAATGTATCTTTACTTTTTAACTTGATTGTAACCATCTCTAGTATGCCAAAACGAATTTCAATTATCCATCATCACAAATTGGAAGATTTAGAAACACGCTACCGCCAATCGAAAAATGCTGTAGAAAAAAGCCAGTATCAAATCGTATGGTTACTCAAAAGTGGTAAGACAACGTCGGAAGTATCTCAAGTGACAGGATATTCTCTACGGTGGATTAGGGTAGTAGCAAAACGGTATAATAATTTTGGTGAAAAAGGGATTGGAGATAGGCGTCATCAAAACCTAGGAAAGAGGCATTATTGGGAGCACTACTTCCATAACCATTCAAATTTATAGTGAATTGGTATGAGGCTTGTCATTTTCACAACTATCGCTCTTGCAAGCAAAACCCCACTAAATTTAATAGTGGGGCCGTTGTAGAATCCATTATTGATTGTAGGGTCTAACTAGTTCAAATATTATTCATCAATTGTGCAAAACTTGGGGACGGGAGCGACAGACTCCACCCACCCCATGAAAACAATTAAACTGCTTGGCGTTATGGTGCTGGCACTGCTACTCGATTGCTGGGAACAATCTGTGGTTGATAAGAAAATACCTCTCGGCTGCGAGGATTTATGGTCACCTTGACCCAATGTACATCGTTGTTGCCATTCGCCTGATTATCGCCAAATGTCTCCACACGAGTGAAGTTTTCGAGGCGTCTGCCTTTAGCATCCTGAAATGGCTTATCAACGCGGTAGTAGTGTGAGTCGCCGTGTACATAGGCAACTGGTTTGCGGAAAGCGATCACCTCATCACGCAATGCTAATAAAAAGCTCTGGAAGCCATCAGGCTGACCATCAGTTTCTTCGAGCGTCATTGGATCACGCACAGGTGATCTGGTTGGATCGCTCTTATCCCAGCCTGGATCGCCTTGGGAGATAAACATGACCGCTGCTGAGTTGCGTGCTTTTGCGACTTGGAAGGTTTCTTTCATCCATGCAATATCAGCTGCATTGCGTGCTGCGTACTCCTCTGGGTCAGGGGAGGTGTCACACAGGTTATTACAAGAACCCTGGATGTTGAGTGTTGCATAAGTAACTTTACCAATCGTCCAACGACGGTTCTCAACACAAGCTACAGAGGTGTTGTTTGCACTAAGGCACAGTGGTACTGTCTGCACCTCCTGGGCTAGCCGACGCTGCCCGAGGGAAAATTTTGTGCTGAAGAATACCTGACGTTCGTAGTCTAGACGCTCACGTGAGTTGTATCCACCATTTGAGGGGCGATCGCAGTCGGTCCAATCGTTGTCACCCGGCGTGAACACTGCTGGTGCTTTCAGAGAGTTGAAGTAACCGAGTGCTTGGGTGTAAAGCTCATTGCTACAGGTGGTCGGCGTGACCGATCCAGGGGTTGAGTTGCCTGCCTTCAGGTCACCATCATGGACCGTGAAGGCTAGGTTTTGCGAGTTCATATCAGCAATGAGGTTTGGGACTCCCGTCGTCGCCTGCTCATCGGAGTAGGGGAAATCACCCCAAAGTCCAATCGCGTATGACTCATTGTTGCCTTCATACTCTTTCTCACTGGCAGTCGCCAAACTGATTGTAGAGCTTGCCAACAAGGGCACAGTCAACGCGACCAAACATATTTTACGCAGCAAACGTGCAGTGCTAGCAAGTTTAAACGCTGAACTAAACTTTGTCATTATCTATATTCTCGATTCTTCTGGTGGTTGGTGATCCTTCCTATTTCTAGAGGAGGAATTATTCTTTCTTAGTCGCTTTTGGGCCTAGTGCCCCTTTCTTAAACAGATCTGAGAGGTCATTGACATCTGGTGAGTTTGCATCACCTAAAAACCCGCCATTTGGTGTGTATACATCAAAGAGTTCTTGCCAGCTCTTGAGGTCGGATGAGTGGGTGTAATTTACCCGGCTTTCATAGGCGTTGCCCTTAGCCAAAGGTGAAATCACGATTTCCTCGAGGGTGTGGCTGTAGTCGTTTTGGTTAGTACCTTCAGTCTCATCCCACCAGATCACGATCGCGCCATTATCCTTGTAAGCATCCGAGGCCATAATCTTCGGAATGATGATAGAAAGAAAGTTGTCACCCTGTGCAATTGCGGCTTGATCACCTGTGTAATGCACCCCATGATAGTCAAAACCATCAGACAACGCAGTGTGTGAATCGTTGTATTGGTCTGGTGTAATCAGGTTGTAAGTGGCAACGTTATTATGAGCAAGGTCATCCTCTAATTGTTGCAATGGTGCATACTGACTGGCGCGAGAGTTTGCTGGTGTTGGGTCATTACCGCCATTGCTGTCTGTAAAAAATAGATGACCATCGTGTTTGGTAGCGAAATTATACTGATGGCTACCATTGTATGGGTTAGTGTAATCAGGTGATGTACCACTGAAGCTGCTTAGAGGAACAACCCACTGGTCTTTGGGTAAAACCGTGTTGGTCAGCTGACCATTGGCATTTTTTGCTAGGTCAATGTCTTCCTGGTAGGATTTCCAAGAGATACCAGCCTGATCAAGTAAAGCACTCAGATGGAGAGTAGTATCCTGGTTAGTGCCACCAGGCTCTTTGTAAGGATCATTATCGTTTGCCACCCCAAAGTTATCGCCGGCTTCCTGCCAAATGTAGTTTGGCTCAGATGGGTGGATGCTTGGGTTATTGCCAGATGGGGTAGCGAGGACGTTATGATAAGCACTAGCGTAAGAGACCTGAGCAGCATTTGGATTCCCAGGAGTGATAAGGCTGTTCTGGTATGGAGCTGCGGAATTACCAAGTATTTGGTTAGGTGCTGTAGTATCGCTGCTTGGTTGCGTAAAGTTGTGATTCTCCATATCTATAATGAAGATATGTTTGAGCTTTTTGCTCTTGTGGAAGGTTTCACCTCTTTCGCTCCTCTTGACCCCTTCACCTTTGTATGCCATTACCGCCTGCATGCTTATGAAGTTCATAGCCACAAGCAAAATGGGAAGAAGCGCACACTTAAGTAAATGTAGTCGCATTGGTTTCTCTTAAATGATTGCAAACCTCATAAGAATACTGATATAGGTTTAAGCACTAACTATTAAAGCTTTAAGGAAACATTAACTCCATGCCATCAGCCAGAAAGTCACCCTATTATAGGTTGTATCAGCCTGATTAAATATGCGTTTCAGGAAAAAATAAAAGACAATAAGTATAAATAAGTTAATAAAATACGCAACGAATTCAACCTGTAGACAAGAACAATAACGCCTATCTAACTCATGACAAGAACACAAAATTCTTCATTGTTGAGCGAAGATGTTGACTGAGACATATATCAAGCAAGGTGCAGATCCCAATTACATATTAACAGTCTATTCATTGCTTTTCATCAATTCCGATTGCAGAGTTCTCCTTCAAGTATTTATGCTTATATAATGAAAGATGAATAGAACTATCATTTTTCGTCCGTTACCCCTAGATTTTCTAGGGTTTTTTTACATATTGTAGTTGTTAACTTAGATACCGCTTGATAAAATATGATACAAAGCATTTATTAGGCAGTTGGACAGTCCAAGTTGGACAAGGTGTTGCCTATATTTCCTTTAAGTTTTGCAAACCCAATACTTCAGCTTTACTCAATTTTGATACAATGAGTTTCACAATGTAATAACAGTGTAGTATATTATCAAATTCAAAGTATATTAGGCTTAACACTTTAAAGAGATTGCCGTAAGAGGTTTGTTTTTAAGCCTCATCAGAATAGGAGTAAATCCCTAGTACCTGATTCATTGAACATTGTGTAACATTTATGACCCATTACAACTGATAAGTGTAGTAGGGTCGGTTCGCCCCGAATTTAACGCCTGTGGACAAGTTGCAGCCTTCTGCCTTGGTTGAAGCAGGAAATGTTTACCGATGTCTCATGATGTCTAGTAAATATGGAGCAGTCAAAAGAATGCTTACAAAACAGGAAAGGCAAAACGCTGATGGAACCTGGACCGTCTTTATATTACTCCCTTCGGATAATTTAGGTTATGGTCAAATGGGAGTGGGCAGAATTCTCAAATCTAGTGGCGGAACGAAAGAAGAAGCTTATAAAAATTTTAATGATGAGCATAAAGCATGGAAAACAATTTATAATTTCTAGCACTAAGTAAGAGCCTTACTCCCAATTTCTCAATTGAAAGCGCACTGGCATTTTATCCAACGGGTAAATTAATAGGTTTTGCTGCAATTCTTTTAGAGAAGAACGACCATTGACCAATTCCCAATCGAAGTAGCGGAGCAATAATGCTAGCATCATAGTTGCTTCCAGCATAGATAAATGCTCTCCTAAGCAACGATGAGGTCCTGAGCCAAAGTCTATCATGGGCAGTGAACTAGTTTCTTTACTCTTGTCTAACCAACGTTCTGGTAAAAATTCCTCTGGATTAGCATAGACTTCTGGATCTCTTCCAGCAGCAAGCATTGACCAGGATACTCCTGTACCGCGAGGAATCACTTTACCTTCAATGACAATGTCGCGTTGAGTCTGCAATGAGGTCGAACCTGAGGCGACTGAATAAAGGCGCAATGTCTCCTTGAGAATTGCGCGAATATAGGCCAAGTCCTTGAGGCTTTGTGTATTAATACCGCCAAAGTTTTGCCAAACCTGGTCAACAATGTTCCTTGCTTGCTGAAAAACCCTTTGATTTAGGCTCAACTCTCCTATTGTAAAGGATAAAGTGTGGGCGGTTGTATCAGTACCGGCTATTAACAGCTCAACAGATTCTGCGATTAATGTCTTGCGATTGTATTTTGGTTCTTTGGCAGCAATTTTAACTAACATTGACTCTTGGAACAAAGGACTTACTTGTGGTAATTCGGTCTTGTCTTGTTCTCTCATGCGTAAAGCTAAGTCTACACGGGGAGTCAGAAATTTCTCTAAATATCGCCTTGCTTTCCAATAATCAAGTGAATTTTTAGTTGGCAAATATTTCATCCATATCTTTTCGCCAATAGCTTGTCTTAGGAATCGATAGCCAACAATAGACATCGCTTCGTACACTTTGGTAACTTCTAGGGATGGTCCTTCGTGACTAGTACTGTTTCTATCCACAGGAATGCCTAGAACTAGACAAGAAATAACTCTCATTGTTAGTTCAACAAAGAGAGGATCTGCCTGAACTTCTTTTGATGGCGCTGTTTCCTTTAGTGTCTCAATGACTTGTTTACAAGCTTGGTTAATAATTTCCCCATATTTTGAGAGACTGCTAGAAGTAAATTCCGAGTTCCAAGCCTTGCGTCGCCACTGCCACTCAGTTCCGGTTTCTCCTATCATGATAGGACCACTAATATCATTCCAAGCTTTGCACAATCTTTCAGACCTTATTAAACTACCATCTCTCATTCCATTGACAATGGTGTCTTCAATAACTTTTGGTTTACTTAAAACAACAACTGGACGACTGCCATTCCACATAACATACATTGGACCTAGCTGTTGACTCCAATCAAATAATAATTGGAAGATTTTTTTCTGTTTAGTTGCTGCTAATATTTGAGGAATATTTCCTAATAACCAATATTTGGGAGGACAAGGGAGTGATTGTAGTGATTTGTATTTGTTATTTTGTTTCCACCAACGCCACCCAATTGTTGCCGCTATGCCAGTAACGCTCAAGAATATAGCTAAATATAGAAATGAGGAAGAATAAGCTTGTAACATGAATCAGCCTTTGTATACCAAAAACTTTAACCCAGATCAAATACTACCTTATTTTTCCCCAAAACAAAGATAGGTCAAAGTTGGAAGTTATGGTAGGATTACCAGTGGTGGTGGCGGCGGCGGCGGTGGCAACAGCGGCGGAAATGCCACGATGATTCCACCTGATATGAGTTCTTGCTCTTCCGAGGATAAGTCAAGAAGTAGCTCTGATTCAATTTCGATCACTGTTGCTGGCATAATTATTACCTCACTTATGTAGTTAGGTGATTGCCATTTCATGACTCGACTACACGGGAATTGAGTCGAGATGGAGACAAGATCAGAAATAATAGCTCTTAATGCTTGATTTTTCGTTATCTTTTTTGAGTACAAAGAAGAACAAATTATCAAACATAGCCATAGCCTACTATTCCTTGTGCTTGTAATAGATCAAGCTCAAATTATAGAACTGTATAATTTCAATTTTTTAGGATAAATTTCTAAAAATCAAGAGAATAGATTTTTCTAAAAAGACATAAAAGGACAAGTTATGTCTTTTGTAGAGAAATAGAAGAACTGTATAGTAATCTTATCTGAATAACAAATTTATCAGTTAGAGAGACCCAGCTTCTTAAAGAAACCAAGCCTCTCCATATTTAGCAAATACTAAGCTATCAAATTGATAGATTAAGTTTTCATTAAATCTATAATAACAAACTAACTTTTATGCACTTATATATCTATCATATGCTGTATATTTAAATAATTATTGTATTATATTCTATATTTAGGTTTTATAAAAATTTATAGAGACATAATTGAACAAATTATATCTTTTTTTCTTTCTCCTTTTAACAAGGCTCTTCGATTTATTTTATTGGAGTGGAGTTCTCTCAATGCTCTTCACTCAGACCTCAGAATTTGTAAACTTATTCTGAGGTCTGATTTCTAAATTCTTTATGTTAAATAATATTTTGAGCCTTTAATAATTCCTCATAAATCTCTATTGATAGATTTTCACCACAATCAATGCTCAACATATCTTCCAATTTATGAGTTTTTGAATTTATTTTAGGTTCCAAACTTCTTGCTGAGAGCATGACTTAATTTACCTCTACTAATTCCTAAAATTGATTTCTTTCTATCCAAGTACGTTGTTTGATGAATCCCACTTTAGAAATCAATCGAGAAGAAATAGAGATGAAGAATCTCTATTAGAGATAAGTATAAGTGCTTACAATCTATACAGTTTAGTTTAAAATTGCTTTCCGTCACAATTACGATAGCCAAATTGCTGATAATATCTTGCGTAAGTGCAACTCTTAAGACTGGATAAGTAGTTGGTCCTTAGCAGCCTACTTCCTACTCTTTACGGCTATGTTACTCCGCTTTAACATAGATGGGGAAATGAGTAAACACAGAAACCAACCAAATTCACCTCTACCCCTACTTCTAGAACAGGAGTTTGCTGATGAGCACCGATCTAACTGCTTTAGTCGACCAATTACGGGCAACTTTGGGCAAGATGGAAGTGGTGCTAGGCGTGATTGCTGATGCTATTGTTTGGACGGGTAGTGATGGCAAGATACAATGGTGCAATTCTGCTTTCAGTAAACTTGTTAACCAACCACATATTCTAACCCTCAATGCTAAGCTAAGTGAGGTGTTATTCCTGAGGGTAGCTGGTGAAGCAGTTGCACCAGAGTTGTATCCCAATATGAGGGTCTTAGAGGAAGAGTCTGAAATCACACAAGAATACGAATGTTATGACGACAAACATCGCGTCTTGATTTTGGAAATATCAAGCAGTTGTGTCAAACTGCCAGGAGGTGAGAAGTCTTGTGTACTAACTATTCGAGATAAAACTCAAGCAAAGGGCTGCGAAGCAAAACGCTCTTTAGCCGAACAAAAACAAGCAGAAACGCTGTCTCTTTTGCAAGCTACATTAGAATCTACTGCTGATGGAATTATAGTTATTAATGAAGACTTAAATATAGGAGTCTTTAATCAGAAATTTCTTCAAATGTGGTCAATGCCTGAATCGTTGTTGCAACCTGCGAAAAGCAATGAACGATTCAAGTTCATGTCTGAACAAACGCGAGATCCACAAGCCTTTGTTGCTAGAATCCAGAAACTTCTCTATGAGCAACCGCAACACGCAGCTTTTGATTTGATAGAGATGAAAGATGGACGTGTTTTTGAGCATTATTATCAACCCCAATGGAAGGACAACAAAATTATTGGACGTGTTTGGAGCTTTCGAGATATTACAGCACGTCAGCAAGCTGAGAAAGCTTTAAGCGAAAGTGAGGCTAAGTACCGCCGCATTGTGGAAAATTCTAATGATATTATTTCTTTAATTGACACAGAAGGACGAATTTGCTACGTATCACCTAATTTAACTAAGCTGACAGGATACCATACTACTGAGTTGGAAGGAATACCCTTTGCTGATTTTCTTCATCCCGATGATCTACCCAGTTGTCTAGATGCAGTTAATAGGGTGGTGACAACAGGAGAGAGATTAGAAGTTGAGTACAGAGCGAGAATCAAGGATGGGACTTGGCAGTGGCAAGCCACAAACTTAGCCACAGCACAGGATGACAATGGTAACCTATTACTGATCAGTGTTGCGCGTGTGATTACAGAACGCAAACAGGCTGAAGCCGCCTTGCTAAAGAGTGAGCAAAAATTTCGCCAACTGTTCGAGAATTCTCAAGTAGGGATTATCCGTAGTCGAATTGAAGATGGATTAATCCTGGATGCCAATCAACGCCTAGCTGAACTATTAGGCTATAGCTGTGCCACAGAGATAATTGAGAAGAAACTAACCCCCAATTTTTATGTAAATCCTGATGATCGCGCTTCCATCCTCAGTGAATTGCATCAAAAAGGTGTCATTAATAACTTCGAGTTTCCGTTTCGTCGGTGCGACGGTCAGGTGCGCTGGGGCTTATTTTCCTTGCATTTAAATGTAGAAGAACATTGTATGGAAGGAGTGGTTGCTGATATTAGCGATCGCAAAAAGGCAGAAGAAGCTTTACGTTGCAGTGAACAGAAATACCGTAATATTTTTGAAAACTTTCAAGTGGGGATTGCTCGTATTCGCTTAGAAGATGGGTTGTTTTTGGAAGCCAATCAACGCCAAGCTCAAATTTTGGGTTATAATTGTGCTACTGATCTTATTGGCAAGCAATTTACGACAGATTTTTACGCAAATCCAAGCGATCGCCAAAAACTGTTAGCAGAGTTGGAACGGCAGGGTGAGGTACGCAACTTTGAAGTACAAATACGTCGTCGGGATAAAGCTCTTAGTTGGGGACTATTGTCACTGAGACGGAATGCTGAAGACGGCTGTATAGATGCCGTAATTACAGATATCACCGCTCGCAAAGCAGCCGAAGCAGCACTAAGAATTGCCAAAGAAGCTGCCGAAACTGCCAACCGAGCAAAAAGCGCCTTTTTAGCCAACATGAGCCATGAACTGCGAACGCCACTGAATGCTATTTTGGGTTTTGCCCAGCTCATGGAACGAGACACCTCCCTCACTAAACGTCAACGAGACTCTCTAGCAACTATTAACCGCAGTGGAGAACACCTGCTCAACTTAATTAATGATGTGCTAGAAATGTCTAAAATTGAAGCTGGACGCATTGTTCTTAACCCTACATCTTTTGACCTGTATAGATTATTGCAAAACCTAGAAGAGATGTTTCGGGTACGAGCAGAGGCTAAAAAGTTATCACTCTCATTTGAACTTGCCCCTGATTTGCCTCAATTCATCTTCACAGACGAAAGCAAGCTCCGGCAAATTTTGATCAACCTATTAAGCAACGCCATTAAATTTACCAACACCGGGAGAGTGAGATTACGTGCGAAACTGGGAGAAGATAACGTAAAGTCGGAAAACGCTTCGTTTTTGCCCAATCATCAATTCTCTATCTATTTTGAAATTGAAGATACAGGATTAGGTATTGCCGAGGAAGAATTAGATAATCTATTTCAGCCTTTTGTTCAGACTGTCAGTGGTACAAAAGTTAGAGAAGGGACAGGACTGGGATTAACAATCAGCCGTCAATTTGTACAGTTAATGGGTGGCGATATTCGACTCAGTAGTGTCTTGGGTCGTGGCTCTATTTTTTACTTCAATATTAAGACTGAACTAGCACAGTCATTAGAAATTTTACCACAAACATTGCCACGCAAAGTCATTGCATTGGCACCAGGTCAAACTGTGTATAGAATTCTAGTAGTTGATGACCGTAAAGACAATTGCGATTTATTAACACAGTTATTCAATACTGTTGGGTTTGAAACTCTTACAGCAACTAACGGTCAAGAAGCGATCGCACTTTGGCAAGCATGGCATCCCCACCTGATTTGGATGGATATGCGAATGCCTATAATGGACGGATATCAAGCAACGCGGCAGATTCGTAGTATTGAGAGCAGACAAGCAAGAGAACAGGGGGCAGAATTATTTGCAATTCCCCAACCGCGCACAGTGATCATTGCCCTTACAGCTAGCGCTTTTGAAGAACAGAGGCATAACATCTTAGCTGCTGGTTGTGATGATCTCATCCGCAAACCTTTTCGGGAAGAAGTCATTTTTAATAAGATAGCTGAATTTCTGGGAGTTAGTTATGTTTATGCAGAGGAACAAGACAACATTGAGCAGATCCAATTGGCTACAGATGAATTAGAGACTCTCAAACCACAAGACTTACTGATTATGCCCAAGCAATGGCGGGATGCCTTGTATCAAGCAGCTATTCAAGTAGACGCAGAGGTTATTTTGCAGCTTATTGAACAAATTCCTGAAACCCATTTTAATTTATCAGAAAGACTGAGTGATTTGGTGAATCGTTTCTGTTTTGATGAAATTATTGATCTGACTCAACTTGAAGATGATGCTTAAAGAAATTTAATTTAAGTAGATCGGTGGGAATAAACGATTATTAGTTAAGGTCGGGCATAGAGGATAGGGCATAGGTGGAAAACAAGGGATTTATGGCATTTTTTCTTATAAAGATTTTTTCTCCTGTATGTAGAAACTCCTCCTTAGGTAGGAGTTTTTATTCCCAAAGAATTTGTACTTTGGATGACAGAGCGAGTTAACACACAGCTCTTCCATCAGGTGGATAGTTAGCATAAGCGGTGGCAGTCGAGTTAAGTTACAAATCCCATAACTGTATTACGCTGCACCTTGAGGCGAAAGTACGGAAAAGAGAGTGCTGTGAAGTTATGGCAATGATGAGTTTTCATTGTGTGTAGTATGTATTTACTACTGGATAGGAAGGAGAAGCATTATGGTTAAAGTAAACCCAATGCAGCTAGAGAAGAACTTGAATCGAGTCGAATATCCTGTTAGCAAGAAAAACTTAATTATATATGCTGAGCAAACAGGAGTTGATGAAGGAATCCTCCGGGTGCTTAAGAAGCTGCCCAATAAGCAGTATGAAACTCAAGCTGAGGTGAGTCAAGCTATTGGCGAGAGTCAATAGCCAATGAAATTAATTCTGGTTTTTTTATTTGATTAAGATTTATTTCTATGTTGTAGTGGTGTTCTACTACAGCATTTTTTCATATAAATTCATATTTTGTATGGCTAAATTTATTGTTGTGATAACATGTGGCAAAATCTTACTTCCTACGCTATAGGAACACTAGCAGCACTGTTTCCCATTGCTAATCCGATAGGTGCAGTGCCAATATTTTATGGTCTGACTGCAGATGATAGCCCACATTATCGACTACGACAAGCACAAAAGACTGCGTTGAACGTGGTTGTCGTATTAGTTATTTTTTTGCTTGCAGGTAAGCTCATCCTGAATTTATTTGGGATTTCATTAGGGGTTTTAAGGATTGCAGGCGGTCTCATAGTTGCTCATACTGCGTGGGAGATGGTAACAGCACGTCAGCGACTCACTACCGAGGAGCATAAGGAGGCAATAGACAAAGAAGATATATCTCTGACCC
>JAJPJF010000023.1 GCA_021324415.1 Nostocales cyanobacterium Centralia_MAG_434 | reverse complement strand
TTACCCGTCGCACCTCTCTGTTCAATCTGGGCGTGCAAGTTTTCCCCGCACCCAGCTTTCGACATTCTTGGCTTTTTGCGTTTGCTCATGTGAATATATTGGTGACATGACTGGTGGATGGCTAAAAGATTACTAGGTTTCCAATCGTCATGTTTTCCATTCATGTGGTGGAGGTGTATCCTTTCACCGTCTGCGAATTTCAATCCACAGTATCCACAAGTATGGTTTTGCCTTAATAGGGTTTTGGCAGTTATGCCGTCATAGTGCTTTGACTCACGTTGGCTCCAGTAGACGATATCCCCGTTAAACGGTGAGGCGTCGCCTTTAACGTTTACAAATCGATTTTCGGCGTAAGATACTGTCGGGAATGCCTGTTTAACCATTCTTTCCGCCTCATATCGATTCATTTTGGGTTCTTTTAGAAACGCCTTGAACGTTCTGTAGCTGATGAACCAAAGGGAGAAACGAGAACCGTCCATTTTGCAGAAGCGGTGATAGTTTCTCCATCCTCTAATGATGGGGGTGAGCTTTTCTACCTTGACCCTGGCTCCATAATTCGAGTTATTGACAATGGTTTTGACCTTAGCTTTAAAAGCTTTGAAGTTATCCTCAGAGGGAACACATCTAAACTTTCCATTTTTCTGGACTTGAAAATGCCAGCCTAAGAAGTCAAATCCATCTGTCGCGGATACAAGCCTTGTCTTTGCTGCTTTTACGTTTAGTCCTCTTATTGCTAGGAATTTGGTTATTCTGTCTAGTATTAGTTGTGCGTTATCATTGGGCTTGAGAAAGAACACCATATCGTCGGCGTATCTTACCGAAGAGTGGATATCTTCTATCCCGTTTAGCACTATGTTGGCGAATAATGGGCTGATACATCCTCCTTGTGGCGTGCCCTGGTCTGGGAAATCAGGATTTGTCCCCGATTTTAGGCATTTCCAAAGTCCTGTTTTTATGCTCTGTGGAGCGATAATCATAGACATTAGTGAAGTATGTCCGATTCTGTCGAAGCATCGCTCGATATCAAGCTCTAGGATTTTCTTGTTTTTGCCATTGCTGGTTGAATTAAGATTTTGAAACACCATTTTTTGGCAGTCGTGGGCAGAGCGCCCTGCTCTAAATCCGTAGCTTCTTGCATGGAACAACGCTTCGTGTGCAGGTTCGAGCGCGTATTTGATTAAGCATTGCCAAGCCCTGTCTCCAATTAAGGGCACAATACAATAAGACTGCACAAAAGTTCAATACACTTTTGGGAACTGAAGTCACTGTCACGAATCCGATTCATCCGTTGTATGGTAAGAGCGTGGTAGTGAGGCAGGTGCGGAAAGTTGGCTTGACGATTAAAATAACCGTAGAACATCCAGACGGTGGATTTTTGTGCCTGCCAGCAGAAGAAACCACCCTAGAATATCCAACTTCTGGTGTGATGAGAGCAGATACAATCCGATTATTTGACCCAGAGAAATTACTGCGCCTTTCCGAGTGGGTGGCAACTCGTTCAAAATCAGTATCGGAAAAATTTTCTTGTGTTCCAGAAGATGAAGAAGCTTCACACAAGAAAACGAATGACACAAAAAAACACAAAAAAGTGCGTTCTACCAGAAAACAACTCAGAACGCATGCAACGCCTGATAAAACTGACTTCCCAGATGGTGGACAAAATACTTCCACAAGCCTTGCCACTGGATGTCCAGAAGAGGTGTAAAAATGATGAACACTAAAATCAGAACAACTCATCTGGAACGGAGTGCGGTAGTTTACTTACGACAATCAACACAAATACAAGTAGAATTGAATCGTGAAAGTACACAAAGACAGTATGCACGCTTCTGACCGTGCTAGTGCTTTGGGTTGGGATACAAGCCTGATCAAAGTTTTGGATGGGGACTTGGGGAAAAGTGGTCAAACTATGGCAGGGCGAGAAGATTTTCATCAACTTATGGCTGCTGTCGGGTTAGGAGAAGTTGGTGCAGTTTTTGCCTTGGAAGCATCACGATTTTCACGTTCAATGGCAGATTGGCATAAACTTTTAGATATCTGTGCCCTGACAGATACCTTGATAATTGACCACGATGGGATTTACGACCCAAATGATTTTAATGACAGAGTGATATTGGGATTTAAGGGAACGTGGAGTCATACGGAATTACACGGTATGCGTCTACGCTTGCAAGGAGCCAAGCTCAATAAAGCCAAAAAAGGAGAACTGCGGTGTTCTCCACCTACTGGTTACGTATACGACCCTCAAGGAAAATTAGTGCTAGATCCAGATGAGGGTGTAGTTGCGGCGATACAGTTAGCATTTGAAAAATTTCGCATTCTTGGAACTGCTTTTGGGGTAATGCGCTACTTTTGTGTGAACAAAATTCCTTTCCCAAGAAGACGTTGGGGATCTGGGCATATTGGTACACTTCATTGGGGACCCGCCAACCTTAGCCGTATAACAGCCCTACTGCACAACCCAACTTACACGGGAACATACGTGTATGGTAGACGACGCAGTCTGAATGTCATCGAGGATGGGCAAGTAAAGAAAGTTAAAATCCAACTTCTACCTCAACAAGAATGGAAAGTCGTCATCCACAATGCTCACTCTGCTTACATTAGTTGGGATGAGTATTTGTCTAACCGTGAGCAACTTCGACAAAACAGCCCAAATTCCATCTCTGATGGATCTCCTAGTAGACCAAGAGTTGGCTTTGCTCTCCTCCAAGGTTTAGTAATTTGTGGTAAATGCGGACGAAGAATGAGTCCAAGGTATCACGGTACTGGTGGCTGTAGAGCTGCTTACGAATGTAATCAAGCTCGTAAACAAGATGGTAATATGGGTGTTTGTTGGAGTGTGGCCGGAGCTGCTATTGACGTAGCATTCGTTGCTCATGTGCTTGAAGCTCTAACGTCTGAACAACTCGATATTTCTCTTGCTGTGCTTGCGGAACTGGAAAATCAAGCAGCTGTTACAGATAAAACATGGCAGTTGAGATTGGAAAGGGCACGTTATGAAGCTGACAGAGCTTTCCGGCAATATGATGCAACCGAGCCTGAGAATCGTTTAGTCGCTCGTACACTCGAAAGACGCTGGAATGAAAAATTACAGCATTTAGCAGAATTAGAAGAGGCATACTCATTGGCCCACCAAGTACAAAGGTTGGAATTAACACAACTACAGCGCCAACAAATTTTACAATTGGCCAGCGATATTCCAACACTTTGGCACGCTCCTACCACTACAAACCAAGAACGAAAAGAGATATTGGGACTGTTGGTAAAACAAGTTGCTCTCACCCCAATCGATGCTCCAAAGCGTTCTACTCGTATTCAAATACTCTGGCACACAGGCGCTACAAGTGAGTTAATTGCAACACGCCCAACAAATGCAGATAAATTCCGAACACCTACCGAAGTTATTCAACTAATTGAAGAATTAGCCATTGGTCGAACTGATACCGAAATTGCTAATGAACTGAATCTCCGAGGTTTAGTAAATGCGAATGGGCGGGCTTTTACCAAAAAAGGTATAGCCTGGATTCGTTGGAAATATGGTATTGACAAGCCTTTAAGTGACCCAAATGTTGCAAAAGTTGGAGTCAGTTCAGAGGGTTACTATTCCACCAGTGCCCTCGCAGAAAAACTGGGTGTTGGAATTCATACCATTCATTACTGGCGAGAAAAAGGAATTATTCAAGCTTTCCAGGAAACTCCTAAAAGCCCTTGGTGGCATATAGTTACACCCGAAGTTTTAGAGGCTTTACGTGTAAAAATCCACCGTGTACCTGTCAAATCCGAATAATTTTTACGCTTGCATGTAGCTTGAAGGTCATAATTTTAAACACAATTCAACCCTTTGAGTAATTTTTTATTCAAAGGGTTTTACTTTGATGGTGTGGTAAGGCACTTGCCAGTAATAAAATGTCCAGCCTTATTACAACGAATAACCTACTGCGCCGATAAATTAACAAACAAAGGCTGGACATTTTATTTTTTGGATCTCCCTAAGACTGAAACAAATTTTTGACCATCAAAATACCAGGCAATACTATCCGGATCATGTGCTTTAGTCCATTGTCCAAAATTTCGAGCATTTTTCTTATGACGAAGCGTGCTGGGGGATACATTTAATCTTCTTGCTAAAGCTGCACCTGTAAGGTGAACTGGTTCAGGAAGAGAATCTTTACTTTCATCTACAGCGTTTGAGCTACTTAGTAAATCATTAAGTGACTCACTATTCTCCAGTGGGATTTTGTGCTGATTGTTTGACTCACTCAACACTCGCTCACCTGAGAGACTATCTAGCTCACTTGTCGAACAATCATCATGACAAAGTTGAGTCTCAGATTCTAGTGGCTCAGTACATAGTTCTGGTAGCTTACTGACAAGCTCTTCTGTATTTTCTCCGCCTGAGAATACATCAATTAAATTTAGCTCATTTTGTGACTCACTAAGTAGCTCAAATGATACATTTGCTGAAGATTTATCTGGTTCAGAAGTGTTTTTCTGCTTTGGTACCACTAAATTACTCGGTAATCCTAGTGACTCACTTTTATGAATATCGACAGTTACGTCAGATTGCTTTTTCTCTATTTTAGCTTTAGCATCCGTCTTCAGTGACTCACTCCAACTTGATGGGAAACTCTCTATAGCCTGCTTGAGAAATGCTACTTCTTCAAGCAGGCTAGTAACTTTACCTCTAAATCGCCAATGCGCTCGGTCACTGCAGGTGTATCACTATGTCCTGAAGGTATGTCACCAAAAAAATAACTTTCAAGGATTGCGACAATTGCCGCCGAATCTGATTTCAACCCTCGCTCCCGTTTAAATTCAATTAGACGTTGATAAACAAACTGCGGTGGGTAGGCGGCTACACGCGGATTTTCTGTTGCCATAAAAAAGGGTATATCTTTATTTCTCTTTGTAGTTTAACCTTAGATGAATCACTAGTAATCTATTGGTAAGCTACTTGTTTTTTTATTGGTTGCTTCTGAAAAGAATCCACCTTCAGTAGCTCACTATTCAAGGGGTGAGACAACTCTGATATCTCTCTTTTCGCTTATTGGTGATTCACTTAGTGGTTTATACTCTTACACCACCACAATTAAGGGTATCTCTTAATTCAGACGCGGCAACCTCTGCTCTGGAGATAGCCAACAATTGCAATGCCAAGATCCTGAATTCCAGAGCAGAGGTTGACCGACGACTGAAAGCGAAGCGGTTAAGAGATACCCGCCATCTCTCAACTAGATGTCTATCTATTACTTATTATTAGCGATTGCCCCAAAGGGCACTGGCCTCCGGCCAATCGCCCTTGGATATTGATTCAGAGTTTTTAGCAAAACTGATAGTCGCTCACTAGTAGCACATTCATCCTACCAACACAACCTCATTTTTTCCTTTCTCTGTTGAGTGCTTTGAGCATAAAAGCTTTACCATAGGCAAATACGCTTGGTTCAACAAGATATCCCTAAACTTCCTTGAATTGAGGTGCAATATGAATACACCTTCGGTACCTTGAGTATTCTCTTGGTTCCATCTTTTTTGGGAATGGGAATTTCTCTAAGTTTTCCGTGCTTCCACTGATGAACAGTGGCTTTCAGGATTTCTTCGAGTTCAAACCTTTCCTTAAAGGATAGGGATGCTTTACCGTCAACGCCAGCCGTTTTCTTGCCAGCATTTAACTGAGTCACTTGACGAATAGCCAGTAATCTAGCATTGCGAGACTTCAGTATTAGCTTTTGCAAGTTCAACGCCCTTTTCCGGTCGCCTTCTCGAATGGCTTTCCACAGTCGGCATTGTAGGCGGAAAAGATTTTTCCTCAGTTTGCGCCAAGGTATATTCTTCCAAAGTTCACTATGTCTGATATCAGTCATGTGTCTAACTATACTCTACTTTACTTGCTGTGTTCTGAATGCCTCGAAGCAGTTACGCTTCGTCCTACCCGATATGAAGATTTCCGCGTCTCGTCTCGCCTACTTAGGTTTCGACCTGTCCCAAGACTTCACTATCGTTTTTCCTCGTTCCGATTTTCAGATTGTTTTGACGGGTTAGGTTTAACCACTTCGCCTACATCCATCTCATAGGGATAGCGGGTAGTCGAAGGATACTCCCGCGAGATTAGGATGTCATTTCAGCATTTTTTTTATTCAGATTGCCGAATGAAGTTAAGACGCTTTTTTAGGTTATGTTTTAACCATACCGTCTCCCCTTTAGCGCCAGTGTGCCTGATCTGCTTTGGCTCTGATTGCGCCCTGACCCCAGCTTCAACCTCTAGAATTCCGAGTCTAGTCATTGTGGGCAGATTGGGAGTTACTGTGTCCCTTACAGAGGAGGGCTTTCACCTCCATCCATAAATCAGTTATGAGTTTTTCAAGGTTCTGTCCTTGACGTTCTCACCTAGAGTTATGTGTTTGCTCTAGAACGAGTCGCACCC
>JAJPJF010000148.1 GCA_021324415.1 Nostocales cyanobacterium Centralia_MAG_434 | reverse complement strand
GAACAAACCTTCGGTACATAACGATCAATAGTGTTGCCTAGACCGATAACCCCAAAGCTGAACAAAGTCAGTATAGCGTAATGCTACTAAAACCCGACATCGCAGCTGACTCCATCGTGAACAAGGATCTGATTCTAAGCACCGCAGGTGAAGGAGAACAATCTATTTCACGTACCTTTAATACAACTCCCGGAACCTCATCTGTCTGAATCCGTTATCGGTTTATTACAACTGAAGTACCTGGAGGATATTTCGGAAGTAAATACAACGACTATTTCCGTGTCGCACTCCGAAGCCAGAAAGAAGGAGGATTGGCAAGTGAAACCAATAGTATGAACGGCTTTTTGGTGGACTACTAGGGATAATCTCAGCATTAACCAAGGCATGAAGCGCGAGCGCAACGTCGCCGACCTCTGGAGCAAAGACTCGGTAGCCACGGGACTTCAACAACTTGACTGCTGCATTAATGTCTTGAAACTTTAATTCTGTGGTAATCCCCATGAGTTCTAGCCGCTGAGTTATTGTTTCCAACACGCCGTTGAGAAAACTGGGATTACCGGGGCTGCTTTCCCTGACGATCATTGTTTGTTCTATCGAAGTTTCACCGCGAAGCCCTGTTTTGTGTGTGGTAGATTCTTTGACCGGCTTTGACTTATTCCAGGCTTGCCAGAATTCGCGCTCTATCAAAGACAAGCGAGCCACTTCTTCTTCTAGAACTTCTTGCGCTTGTTGGGCATAACGCTGTCTCCATTCTTTCTTAGCTTCGCGCAAGTCAAGGAATATTTGTTGCTGAGAAACGCCCAAGCTTTGGGCAATTTCTTCCTGTGATTCGCCTTGTAGGTATCGTGCCGATATCTCAGGTCGCTGCTTGCTAGCTTCACCAGAACCACGTTTAATTCTTGCTATTAGAAATTTTTGGATAAACTATAATCCATTTTTGCATAAATGATACGTAGCAATCACGGCACTGAAACATAATTGCACCGTGTAAAAATTTACAAATATTATCCAGATACAAATCATTGCTTAGTGTAGTTTTAAGCAGGTATCAGCAATCAATTATTGCCACGAGGAGAAAATTATATATATGAAAAGTAAAGGTACTGCTTATCTTTTATGGTGCGCTTGGCTCATGGGGTTTGGTGGCGTTCATCGCTTGTACTGCGGGAAATACTTAAGCGGGATTATCTGGTTGTTTACCTGGGGTCTTTTCGGATTTGGTCAGGTTGCGGATCTGGCATTGATTCCTGGGATGGTTGAAGAGAAAAACCTTAAATATGCAATGCTTTATGGCAATAAGGTAAACAACACTCAAACAGTCGTTGTAAACGTTGCTGAGTCTATAGCTCCCTCTATCAAAGCATCTCCTACTGCTAACAGTAAATCCGACACTCAACTGATTTTGGAATTCGCCAAAAGCAATGGGGGAACTCTCAGTCTTTCCGATGGCATCATTGCCACTGGCAAACCTGCTGGTGAAATCAAAGAATTACTTGGCAGCTTATGCTCAGACGGAGTTCTAGAAATCGATAACCATCCTACCAGCGGTGCGATTGTTTACAGGCTTTCTTGAAAAGCGGGGAACAAACTCTAGGTTGGTATAGGGGTGCATATCTCAAACTATCTATAAAACTAGAATTCATTTTATGAATAGAAAAATATTTTTAGGCTCGTTATTCATTAACGTAGTTTTAGGTGTATTCTTTATCGTTCACCTTGCTAAAAAAGTAAATGCATCGCACGCTGAACCCAAAAAAGATCCTAACAAAATAGCAATGAACGTACCTGCTTACCTTGATAGGTCAAATGAGTTCAAATCATTCCCTGTAGCTAAAGATGAAATTGTGTTTTTAGGTGACAGCATAACCCAAAGCTTTATTCAAGAAGAAACACAAATTGCCTTAGAATCTAATAATAATTGGTCAAGTCTAGTCAAAAACTCTCAAATCAAAAACCGTGGAATAGGTGGAGATACAACGCTAGGCGTTCTGAATAGGCTCGATGAAGTGATACGCGATCGCCCTTCCAAGCTTTTTTTGATGATTGGAACAAATGACATAGGACTACGATCTGTCCCCGTCATTGTAGCGAATTACAAAAAGATTCTCTGTGAGATTAAAGGACGTTCGCCTAACACCAAAATCTATATCGAAAGCGTTTTGCCGATGAATCCTGATGTAACTCACGGCGAGGATGATAACGGCAAGATTAATCAATTGAACAAGGGATTACAGGTGATCGCTCTTAGCGGAAACATGACCTATATTGACTTGCACTCAAAAGTCGTTGATAAAAATGGCTTGCTAGATGCAAGATTTACTTGGGATGGCGTACACCCTTTTGGCGAGATATTCTCTAGATGGAAAAGTGAAGTTGATAAATACATTTTCTAGAGAATCAAATGGTAAGTGGCTAGCGGCAAACTTGTAGCAATTAAGTAATACTTCTGTAATGTTCACGGCATAATGTAGTTCTTATAGATCGTCATAAAGAAGTTTAACGACATTTGCAGGGATGACGGAAATGAGAAAAAAGCCGCCTTATTTCCAAGCAGTGTACTGTCTAAATCTGAAAAATAGACAGTGTTCATAAACTTTAGCTGAGACTGATTGAGATTATAATTATATCTTAATCAACTATAAATTGATAAATTTACTGTGTTATAGTAAGAAGAAGTGGGACTGTTTGTCAATTTTACTACTACTAAGCTAAGTAGGAATTCTCATTACTAAGGATTTTTGGCAAAATGGGGTGCACCTTAAGTTATTTGGTAGATTAACAATGATACAGATAGAGCCGGCGATCAAATTAAAAGGAATAATTTTCGATCTAGATGGAACATTAGGAAATACTTTACCCGTTTGCTTTGCTGCTTTTAGGCGTGCCCTCCAACAGTTTTCAAGTGGTGATTATACCAATGATGAAATCGCGGCTTTATTTGGACCTTCTGAGGAAGGCATAATTCAACGAGTGGTGCACTCACAATGGGAAGCTTGCCTACAAACTTATTTGATTGAGTATGAAAAAGCACACTCGCTTTGTGCTCAGCCGTTTGCTGGGATTGAGGCTGCCCTGAGTTTGTGTAAACACAATCAGATCGCTTTAGCAATTGTGACTGGAAAGGGTCAATATAGTACCGCCATTTCGCTGCGTTATATGGGCTTAGCAGATTATTTTGAGATTGTCGAGACGGGTTGTGCTGAGGGTGCAATCAAAACAGTGTCAATTCAAAATGTCTTAACACAGTGGAATCTATTACCCCAAAATGTTGCTTACGTTGGGGATTCGCCTTACGATATGAGCGCGGCCAAACAAGTGGGAGTCATCCCTCTAGCAGCTGCTTGGGCAGAAACGACAAGCGTTGAGAGCTTAAATCAAATGGCTCCTGCCGCCACATTCTCTACTGTAGAAAGTCTCATCGACTGGATTTGCACTCATAGGATGTAGAAACTGCATTTCATGGTTGAGATTCTACAGACAAATCGCACGCAGGTCTTGCAACAACCACTAGAATGTAGAAACTGCATTTCATGGTTGAGATTCTACAGACAAATCGCGCGCAGGTCTTGCAACAACCACAATCCTAAGCTCTTATCTTGATACAGACCATTCCCCTCGCTACATTGTTCATTGATCAATCGTAGTGGAGTGGGAAAATTAAAAGGAGGTTTTTCTAAGTTTAATAAGCGCCAATCACCTGTGGTGATATCTTCATTCTCCTGACAATTGGGGAAAGTAGTTGTCAGCAGATAAGTAATCTGGCTGTTGTAGATATTATTCATAGCAGCGCCAATATCTGAAAAAGAAAGATGCACAAAGCAGTCCCGGCATAATAATAAATTTGCCTTTGGTAAAGGCGCGCTGGTCAGATCCAGTGTCATAAATTGACGAGTGTGGCTTGCGTGCCTTTTTTGGTTCTCACTAATCAGTTCAGGCACAATATCTGCACCGATGTAACGTGAGATTGGTAAGTTGACAAACTGCATCCAACTGAAATCTCCGCAGGGTAGGTCTAGGAGTATGTCTACTTGTAATGCCTGAAGTAGCGCTGGCAGTTCAGCAAGGAGCTGTTGCGTCTGGGTTGTGCTAGCACCTCCGCCTGAAACAGAATCTGGTCCACACCAATGATTCGTTTGAAAAATGTGGAGGAAGGTGTCTTGAAGCGACAACTGCACGCCTTGAGCTCTTAAGGTCTCAAAATAGTAAGGATCAAAGGGAACGTGATCTCGTCGTTGATTCATGGCATGTTGTTTAACTCATTTTCTGGCGACAACATTCTTGGCTAAGGCACTTAAGGCGTAATAATAGGTTATTCTATCTAACCGGGCAAAGTCCCTAGTAGTTCCGGCATCTGAAACTCTATAATATGAAGCCCATCCCCTAATAACAGGGTTCAAGTCTTTAATTAGTTCCGCTTGGGAATGAGACCTGTGTTTTGTGATGATGCTTTTCATGTGTTGTTTATGAGTTTCAATTGCCTTCTTTGAAGGGGTAATGAGGGTGATGAAACCAAGATGGGTACCTTGTCTACTTTTATTGTCTCGGTATTTCCCTACTTTTACTTGTTGAATATGGTGTCCCAGAAAATCAAATCCAGGTTTACCATCTTCACTTAGGTGGGGATGTAGCGTGTGTGCTATCCGAGTCTTTTCCGGTTTCAATTCTAAACCAATACCTTTGAGCCAATCTTTGATGATTTCCTCACATCTTTTAATGACCGCTAGGGATTCATTTAGGACCACGAAATCTAGGGTAAAAGAATGATTTGGCAAGGAAGTGAGAGTATATCTGTTATCTGTGAAAGTCCTAAGATACACGCAATGCCTCAGTAGCAAAAGCCTATCAGTTATCTGCAAGTAGCCCAGGCACAGTGCCTCACTAACTCTCACGTTCAATGTTTCACCATTCCCTTCCCATCCCATGCCCTCGTTCAGTTTTCCCGAATACGGCGGTCCGACAGTTTTCACACGCGTTGCATTCACAGTTGCTTTCTCGTACCTGATGAAGCCGCTGCCAATGTAGATAATCCCCATTGCATACAACTTCTTGTTAGGAAACTCCTTCCAACCAAAGCCTCGGATGAGTGCTCCGGTAATTCAGGTAGCGCCGAAAGCGAATATTGATGAATCGTTGTAAACTCCGGAAGGCATTACTGGCGTTGGTATGGCGATAGTAATTCGCCCATCCCAATACCTTTTAGTTTACCAATCGGACGAATTCATCGGGCTTGATTGGTGCCCGTCGCTTAGTCACAGCTTTTATCTGACGATGAATGTTGAATTGTGCCTTCGAGCTTGGGAAGATATAGATGCCATACTTGCCTGTGTTTGGACTGCGCCGTTTTACGAAGTGAAACCCGATGAAAACAAACCCTTCGGTTATCTTCGTAATCCGGGTTTTCTCTCGATTCTGCTGGCGTCGGGTCTCGGTGAGCTAGTGCGTCACCACCAGGTCTCATATGCTGCTATGGCGGCGCTGACTGGTTTAATAGTCGGTATCATCAGTTCTCTGGCCTGGATCTTCCGGCTCGGGTTTGTAGTCAACTTCATTTCCGAGCCGGTACTTACAGGAACTATAACAGGAGCGGCGCTGGTCATTGCCGCGTCCCAGGTATCAAAGCTGTTGGGGATTGAAGGGGGAAAGGGTGAGTTCTTTGAGCGGATCGGGTACATTTTTCAACATCTTGGTCAAATTAACCTCCCTACACTGCTCCTCGGTCTAGCAGGGATCGCCCTATTACTTTTTGCAGACAAACGATTCCGCAAATTCCCCAACTCCCTAATTGTAGTGCTGCTATCAATTGGACTGATGTCAGCTACGAATCTGACAAAGCTAGGCGTGAAAGTCGTGGGCGCTATCCCACATGGACTGCCACACCTGAGTCTACCAGCTTTCACGCTCACAGATGTAGTAGACCTGTTGCCACTGGGGTTTTCTGTCTTCCTGCTGTCCTACGTAGAGGGAATGAGCGTTGCCCGTGCCTTGGCCCACAAACATCGCTATCCCTCGACACGAATCAACAGTTGCTGGCGCTGGGCGTTGCTAACTTTGCTGTGGGACTGGGGCTAGGGTATCCGGTTGGTGGCAGCCTGTCCCGGTCGGCTGTAAATGAACGTCTGGGAGCCAATACGCACGTGGCATCAGCGATCGCGGCCCTGCTGGTGGTGGTCGTCATCCTGTTTTTTACGGGGTTCTTCAGCAACTTACCAAGGGCGATTTTGGCGGCCTTGGTCCTAATTTCTATTAGAGGACTGTT
>JAJPJF010000402.1 GCA_021324415.1 Nostocales cyanobacterium Centralia_MAG_434 | reverse complement strand
TCTACCTTACTCCGGTATTTTACACTTACATGGAAACATGGCGTAAACAGCTTGGTCATCCCAAGTTTCCCCGTCTCTTCTTTCGCCGGAAGGTCAAGAAACACTCTTAGAACCCGAGTGCGATTGCTCAAGGGGCAGCGCCCGAGTGCGATTGCGCTTTTTGAGCGCACTGCCCTTTGGGCAATCGCTACGAACACACTTGTAACACCATAAGGCTTCCAGCGTTTTCAATTTTTTGACTTGTCATTTTGAGGTTAGTAGCTTGGGTTACTGAAGTTGTGCCACCTCCGAATCTTGTGCCCACCTCTTTTGCCTCCCCCTCCGCCAAGTTCACCCTAATCGCACAAAGAGCGCCTATTTCATTTGTTAATCGACAGCAGCGCTCGGCAATGCTTGGGTCGCAATAGCAGCGCTGTGCCCCTGAACCATCAAGCTGCATTGGCAAGTGCAGTTCGACAACTTGCGTTAAGAGAGGCGAGCGATCACTCGCCGAAGGCAATCACGCTCCCAAGCGCGTAGTTCCAGAGTGCATTCGCCTTTGATTTCACCACTTCACCAAAACCGCAATCTTAGCCCATTTAATTTGATACTCGACACTTGAGGAGAAACTTTTCTCCTCAAGGGAGGGTTAAAAAAGGTTTCATTATTTATCACCAAAATCGCAATCTTAGCCCATTTAATTTGATATTCGACAAATGGCATCAAGACAAAAATATAGATTTGCTCCTTGCTGAATTTACACCAAGGCAAAAATCACAAAAAAATTGAACAGTGGATTGCCTGTTATACAGCTTCACTGGAACACATGAAAAAATGACAGCCAAGTAGGCTGCCAGATAATGTAAAGGTAAGTATACGCATACTCCGCAAATAAATGTCTATGTAAATTTTCTTTACCATTTCTTCGGTCTTTTAGTCAATATCTACGCAGCGACTGAAGCAGTGCAACTATACTTTTCCAGATAACTCGTAAGGGTCGTCACTTACGTGTTACTATCCAAGCTTGGCATCAAATGTTCATGAGGGGAAGCAAACAGGAAAATCAATTGCAGCGATAGTGAAACTACACATGTGTTGATGAATTGCTCGGAGATCAAACAAAAAGCTTAGGATGCTAAATAATTTGTCTTGAGACAACTCAAAATTGGCAGTGCTTTTTGGGAATACTGGATAAGTTAAACTTATGACTCCCGGTTGGAGAGCGAAAAATTAGATAAAAAATCTCTCATCTATTGAAGAGACAGAATTCATGAGCAATGGAATCCTAATATTAAGCCTGCTAATTAAGGAGTAAATAATATGAAAAAGTCATGTTTTAAGATATTGGAGATACAGTTGTTAATGCTATCGACGCTTCACAAACATTTGAGATTATAGGACTAGAACCTAAACTTCCTGACAACTGGGTAATTATGCGAAATGTTCACTTTGGCGAATTTATCAACGGCTATGAACTTGGATTACAGGGGATGGGATATGTATGATATAGAGTTGATAAAACCCCCGCGTTCACCTAAATAAAAAAAGAGCAGTGGCTTAACTCCACTGCTTCTTCAACAATATTCTTCAGTTAAATGAATCTAGTGAAAAATTTTATCATAAAAAAGATGCAAACAATTTGCTCCAAATGTGAATCTAATAATGTTGAGATTGACAGCATTGATGATTTACCAACGCCCGAAAATGTTCAAATATGGCTTGGCAGGGATTGCTTGGGTACTTTTTACACTCAAGAAAAAGCAGTGGAGTTAAACCACTGCTCGCTAGATAAATCATCTTCGTTCAATTCTACAAGGGAACTTTCCAATTTATACTAGCATGATTAATAATTTCGTAACGAAATTATAAAACCCCAAGATTAATGTATAACCTCGGTTTTATTTGATAGTTATGTTCGAATTTGTATATGTTATCACTATTTTATCCAATAATCAAGTATTTATATAATATATGATAAATCAGCAAAATTTGTCCAATCCGTTGGAAAAATCTGTCAATTCAAGCTAAAATTTTATTTATAAAATCTTTTTCATATATTAAAAAATAATCAAATTCTTGATAGAAATTTCATGAATATAATAAGAATTTGACAAAGTAAATCGCAGCAGAAAATGACAATATAAATAAATTCAATTCTCAATCAATTTGGGAATAAAATATGAGAAGAAAGGAAATATAGCCATAAAAAATAAGACTAATGTATAAAACACTAGTCGGCTGGTAGTATCAATTTTCCTAGAAAACAAATATTTATTCATCCGGCATTTACTCAATTCTAGCACGAATAAATTAAATTATTAATGATAGTAATCTCTAAAAAGATATGGTTAAATTCAGAAATTTAGCCATTCATTATAGCATAAAAAGGAGTATATATATTAAAAATGATACATTTTAAATTAATCAGGGAAAATCCTGTTTTTCTGGTAAAATCTGTGCAAGAATTTTTCGAAATTCAATTCTCTAAATAAAGAAGAAGGCTAGTGATTCCAACACTAGCCCGTCAACGAAATTTGTTTCATTTCAATATTATGATGAAGTATAACATTTTTAAAGCGTTACAGATGTTACTTCAAGGGAATTTACCTCAGCTTAGATAAAGGATTTTGTTCACCAGTTGTGATTGGAATTGTCTAGTTCTACCATTTTTGCCAGCCTAGCTATTTCTGGCCAGGCTTTTGTTTTTGGTGTGTTCATAAAGGTAGCTGGAAATTTACTTTTGTAGGAGATCTCTAAGCAGATTCAAACACTACAATCGCCAACCTTTGTGGTTGATTTGTGAGGGAGCCGATGCCGAGAAAAATGGTTAATTCTGTTACTAAGCCGTCTGACGACACTATACGGCTTTTATTATGTCTTCATGTCTTCTAACACTCTTTTATCGTCAAAGCTCGCCAAACATTTGATACCATTTGACGATAAAGCGCAAACTGTTGGCGACATTAGGCAAAATTATGAACAAGCAACAAGCCGCTGAATTTCTAGGTGTGAGTGTTCGAGCCTTAGACCCCTATGTCCAGCTTTTGGCGGATCAGCGTGAAGTATGAGAAAGGCAAGACTCGCCCAACTGCTAATTTTGACCCCTCTGAACTGGAAGCATTCAAAGCTGAACTGAACCAACCTACTGTTCAACCCGCGGTTGAATCCCGCCCAACACCGACAGACCCAGAGCAACCGACAAATAAACCAGTGCTTTGAGCGTTTGCTCTATTCGCGACGAATATCTAAACGCTCCCTAACATCAACATAAGGGTTTTTACCTCTGTGAGCCGCATAAGTTGCGCCAGTATGCCAAGCAAAAAGATTGTTAAGTGCTCGCACAGGATCTTCTTTAGGTTTGAGAGTTAATACCAGCCCTTCGCATTGTCCATCATCTTCGCTAGCAGTGCAAATCACATTTTGCCCGTTCATTTGGCCAACAGTAATAAACTTTAACTCTCTGTTACGTCGGTAGTTTTCTAATCGAGCACTGACATCTCGACAACGCGTTAAGGGATCATATCCTGCATTTCGGAAATAATTGGAAGTCCAACGAATCCAAGGCTCAATGTCACCCCTAGAATTTTGATACACCGTCACAGGAGCGTTGTTGGATGTGTCACAATAAAATCCCTGCCCCCTTTGAGCTTGGCCTGATTGGCCGATAGTTACAGATGCGATGAGCGTGACGACAGTTGCAAATAAAAGGTTTGTCGATGAGATTGATTTCATGAGGATTCTACAAACTTTGAGAAAACAGTTTTATTCGTAGCTTGGAGGCACTTAAGGCGTAATAAAATGTCCCGCCGTGTTTTGACCTTTCAGGCTGGGCTCCTGTAGTATCAATGGAAAAAGCACACTAATTAACGAGTACGCTAGGACATTTTATTTCTCCCTGGAGATGTGTAAGTTATTCACAATGCTACTTGCTTCCACTGTTATATCCTCATGACTTTTGGGATAAATGAATGCTGACAAATTTCCTATTTTGATGACATTCAGTGTGCTTTAGCAAAGTCAATAACCAAAAAACACCGCGATTTCCGCAGTTGAAAGGATGTGCGATGATAGATTCTTCTTTTTTGGGACTACCCCAAATTTCTTTATTTCTCAACAAAAGCTTTTTAAAAAAGCTACACTCATATACGAATTAAGCATCTAGTGAGATAAATTTTGGGTATCTTTGACAAAATTTTTTGTGTGAGGGGATGCGGTGAAAGAACAACAATTATTCTATGGCTTCTTAGCTGGGGTGACAGCAGCAGTATTTACAACTGAGCCCAGCTGGGCTCAGTCTGTAGATGTAACTAAAGTCAGTTTCTGTGGCTATGGTGAGAGATCAACTTTTACCAATAGCAAAAATGCAGTTGCCAGTTATCTTACAGCGCAACTGCCTATTGCTGTGACTCCCATCAACACAACTACAGAGAGATTCAAGTTGCGCAATTGGATTGATCAAGCACAAACGCGAGCTCGTTTAGGACCAGTAAATCCTACACTGCTTACTAAGCTCACTATCACTACACCCACATCCAGTTCTACAATAAGTTCCAACACTCTGACAACAACACCAGCACCGACTGAGCAGACTCCCATTGTCCCCACCACGAAACCAACAAATGCTGGTTTTTCCGTCTTTGTGCCTGATTATCTTAACCCTAGTCCCAATCCGTTAACATTTCCAACCAAACCACAACAAGTCAGAATTAAAGGAACTCAGCCGATTACTTTGGCTCAGGCCTTGGAACTGGCACGTCGCAATAGTCAGGATCTACAGGTAGCTTTACTATCTCTAGACAGATCTAAATATGCTCTCAGGCAAGCCCAAGCTTCTTTATATCCGACATTTGGGCTGAATGCAGGTATTACCCACAGTCGTAGTCCAAATACGTCAGTTGATGCTTTTGGCAATGTTATTAACAACCCTGCTTCTTCAAGCTTTTCTGGCAGTGCACAATTGAATTATGATCTCTATACTTCGGGACAACGGCTAGCTAATATTGGAGTGGCTGAGGAACAGTTACGCACTGCTCAATTGGAAGTTGAGCGGATTTCTGACCAAATCCGATTGAATGTCACTACAGACTATTACAATCTGCAATCTGCAGATGAACAAGTCCGAATTCAGCAGGCTGCAGTGGCCAATGGTGAAGCCAGTTTGCGCGACGCACAAGCTTTAGAACGGGCAGGGGTTGGTACACGTTTTGATACATTGCAGGCTCAAGTCACATTGGCCAATGACCAACAACAATTGGTCAGTGCCATCTCACAACAGCAAATTTCTCGTCGTCAGTTAGCCCAATTGTTGAATTTGGCACAGTCAGTTGATATCAGTGCAGCAGACCCTGTACAGCTAGCAGGTCTTTGGAACCATTCGCTGGAAGACAGTATTGTGCTGGCTTTTCAAAAGCGCTCAGAGTTGCAAGAATACTTAGCACAACGCAATATCAGCGAGCAACAACGACGACTGGCACTTTCACAACTAGGCCCACAAATTAGTTTAAATAGTAGCTACCAACTACAAGATATCTTCAACGATGGTATTAATGCTACCGATGGTTATTCTCTCGGAGTCAACGCTAGGGTCAACTTGTTTGATGGAGGAGCAGCACGAGCAAATGCTGCCCAGCAGAGAATTAACATTCGGATTGCTGAATCACAATTTGCTAGCCAGCGCAACCAAATCCGCTTTCAAGTAGAACAGTACTATTCTCAGTTGCAATCTAACTTACAGAATGTTCAAACTGCTACTGTTGCGGTCACTGAGGCGAGGGAAGCTCTGCGTTTAGCAAGGCTCAGGTTTCAAGCAGGTGTCGGTACCCAGACAGACGTGATTACCCAAGAAGCTGCTCTCACGCAAGCTGAGGGGTCACGTGTGAGCGCGATTATTAACTACAACATTGCTTTGGCAAGCCTACAACAAGCTGTCTCGTCTAGAGCACTTACCAGTCAATAAATCAAAAAGCCGTCTTCTTGGAATTAGCGCCTTCGCCCAGTTGTTACCACTTAGGCAGTCTATTTATTTTTTCAACCCATGCAGGGCAAAGGATGGCTATCTAAATGTATTCACTGAGCAAAATTCATCTGAGAAATTCATCCCTGAATCCAGCAACGCCGAAGATCGCTTCTAAAAATAAAAACCACCCCCCACTGAAGGGCGTGGCTGATACTCACGTTTTTCGTGTCTGTTCCTTATTTTATGCTACTGGCGCATGAGCTCACCTTTTTTTAGGCACATCAGGTACGTCAGGGACTTAAGGCAGAATAAAATCCTCCGCCTTATTACCACGAATGACGTGCTACACCAACAGTTCAACCACACTCGTCGGGAGTTTTGATGTTTTGGATCTCCCTGAAAGTAATCGATGACAAATTTTTGGAGAGATCCTTAAAAATAAATTGACCTTCTGAGTGCTAACAAATGGATGTAGTCAGTTATTCGTATCAAGCAGCTTGTTGATTTATTTATACCTTTAGGCACTTAAGGCGTAATAAAATGTCCAACCGTGCTTTGAGCCAATAAGGCCCTTGCCCCCACACTATCAACGTGTCTGCACACCAATTAACGAGTACGGTTGGACATTTTATGTTTTGGATACCCCTTAGTACCATTGACATCTTGATATTCATTGCCATTAAGGCACTTGCCTTGCAATAAAAACAAGCGCCTTATTACAACGAATATCCATCTGTGCTGACTAATTAACTAACAAAGGCGCTTGTTTTTATTTTTAAGGATCTCCCTAAGCACTTATTTTGATTCTTAAGTGCTTCTCGGCGTTGCATAAATGCGGGATGAATTAGCGATTGAAACCCTTGAAATTCGGTTCCAAGTTAGGCAAAATCATCCCATAATTCAGCAATGGCGCACTTCTCTAATCCCGAAAGCGCCATGCTTTCGTCTGGCCATCATACCAACAAGAACGGTGATGAGACTCACAAAG
>JAJPJF010000501.1 GCA_021324415.1 Nostocales cyanobacterium Centralia_MAG_434 | reverse complement strand
TGGTGTGTTTGTTAGTTGGGCTTCAGGCTTTCACAATAGTGGCGAAAACCCTTCGGCTCCTCAGCAAGAAAATTGGTCTTGCATGAAGTCTCTATGTATTGAAGGTGGCCTGGAAGATTTCGACGATTTTTGGCAGTGTACTTTAAGTCCACAGCCAGAAGTGGGAGCAGAGCAACCGAAGGAGGAGGAAAGACCAAGGGATGGAGAGAAAGTGCAGACATCTATACCTTCTACTGAAATGGGGATGAATAATGTTCACCCATCCATATCATCGACGGCTTCTGTTCCTGCCCCTTCCCCCCTGCCCCCTGGCCCTGACTCTGAACTACCTGCCACTCCATCGCTAACACAGGACCAAACAACAAGTACTTTCTGTGTAGGTGATGTCGTTATTCCTCAAACCGGAAAATTTCAAGCTAAAGAGTGTATTGTTTCCACTATTGATAGCAGTGGTATTTGGATACGCCTTAATACTCGTGGCTTTGCCCCTCCTTCTGGTCCATACATGTCCTCCCAACTCATTCCTACCCAAAAAAATAACGGTTTGATTTCCACAGCCAAAACGCAAGATATTGGAAACCCTGATGAGTCAGCATTACCTGAGATTTGGTATCTCAATTCTGCGGATGAAGAGCTTTCATGAACAAGCTTAAAACCAAAGACTATAGAATTCGCCCTACAATCCTCAGTACCCATGACTTCAGCAGGATTCCTCCCGCTGCCAGTCCGCTGCCAACTTTTGGGACCAGTAGTGAACTTTCACCGAGACCCGTTGAATTGAATTTCTGGTTAGGCAATGCACCAGCCTTGTCTTGAATTTTCCTGCGGTGTTGCGGAGCGAAAAAAAAGTAACTGCGATTGCATGATTGCACTGGCCTCTTAGGCCAATCGCTCACTCGTTTAGGGAGATCCTTAAAAATAAAAACGAGCGCCAATGTTTGTTAGTTCATTAGCACAGAAAGATATTTGTTGTAATAAGACGCTTGTTTTTATTTCATGGCAAGTGCCTTAGCGTCTCGGAGGGTCTGACCTCGTAACAAAGCTAATCGTTACCGTCAGCTACGGCTCGGGCTGCTTGAATTATTCTCACAGCCCCTAATCTACTTTTCTGGTGACTTCACTGACCATGCAAGATATTTAGTGAACATAACTAGGTATCGTCAGTGGTGGTAATAATTATAACTTCTTCCCCTACGTCCCTGAATTCTTCTTTATGTGTGCAAATTTCTCTAAAAACTCTGTAATCAAGATATAGCAATGTGTCCGACTGTTTCAATACGTTTTTTGCTTTTCTGAGGCTTTGGACAAGCTGAAATCCTTATACAACAAGGGTGTCCACTCTGTCCATTTGTCCAGGTTAGAGTTCTACATTAGAAAAAAAGACTCACTAAATAACCTTTTTTTTGTTAAAAAGAAAACTAAGAAAGTAGTTATTGCTGAGTAAAGTTAAGGTAATTTTCTTTATCCAAACTCGGTAAGACCAGGGTGGACAAATTGGACAGCCGCTCTGGAAGCTGATTTCAGCTTGTCCGTTTCTATTAGTCTCCTAATACCAATGTGTTTTGTGCTTTTTCTAGAACGATTAGCGAGAGCCAGTGCCCTTTAAGCAACCCTTGCGAGAGCTTCGCGTCTCGGATGGAACTAGCCCAGCAGCGATCGCTGATTGGCCCAAAGGGCAAGTGCAATCTGTTTTCAATGTGATAATTTGCCGGTGGAGCGGGTTAACTGGCATGATGCGGTCGAATTCTGCGATCGCTTGTCTTTGTATAGCAGAAGCAAATACCGTCTTCCCAGTGAAGCAGAGTGGGAGTATGCTTGCAGAGCAGGAACGACAACGCCATTTTATTTTGGCGAGAAAATCACACCAGATGTGGCCAATTATAAGGGGGGTTGTCTCGAAAGCACAACAGAAGTCGGTAGGTATCCTGCCAATGCTTTTGGACTATGCGATATGCACGGAAATGTATTTGAATGGTGCGCAGATATTGATCATGGGAATTATGAATGCGCACCAGCAGATGGCAGCGCATGGTTAGAAGATGGAAACGATGAATATCGTATTCTTCGGGGTGGCTCCTGGGATTATGATTCTCAATGGTGCCGATCTGGATGTCGCTTGATCGAGAATCCAAGCGTGACCAAAAAGGAATTTGGTTTTCGAGTGGTGAGAGAAGAAATCTCACATGAGGAGTGGGAACAGCAGCAAGTAGATTTAGATTGGCAGGAGAAAAAGAAACGTTATTATTCGTTGGGATTTTCAGACAAAGAAATACTTTTAATAGAGGTTGCTCTGCGCATCTGTGCCAAATATTTACCAACTGAGTTTAAGGAGGCAAAAGAAAAGTTCAATTCAATGATTAAGACTCGATTTCTGAACCATGAAGCTCCCTAGTGGATGTTTACTACTATGGAGAGAAGGAGAGAGGACAGGCTAAGCCTGAAAGGAGGTGTGCCTAAGATGAGTGAATCTATGAGTTCTTTAGCAACGACAGCCTATAAATTAACTGGGATTATACCTCCGAGAGTAGAAATCGTATCAATGTTGGAAGTAGGAATAGATCTAGTAGATCTAGATGTTTTCCGGCCTAAAGCCTGTTTTTCCAATGCATATCTTCTCTCTCTTCTTGTTCCTGGAGCAGAATATGTGGAAGGTGAAGTCCTTTTCAACGGATTATCTATTATTCACGCCTGGAATTATTTCCAGGAGAAGCATTTTGATATAACTTATGAACTATTTTCCCCAACTGAAGTGAAAGCTCCTCACTTTGTCTTTGTGCAGGGATTAACAAGTGATCTGGAAGAACAAGGTTACAAGCTTAATCATCACATTGATCTCTTTACTCAAAAGCTCAACAAGGAGAAAAGAGTGACAAAGCGAAACCCTTGGTAACAATATTACTAAGGGTTTTTATTATTTAAGTTCTTGTAATGATGATCTTTGAATCTCATTAAATGATGTATGTGAGCTATTACAGTTCCAAACAATTTACAATGCTTTTATAAGCATAGAGAATTTGTAAGTCATGTGATAAAAAGTAGTAGGGAAAAATATGAATTAATCTGACTACTGACCTGTGCAGATTTGCAATTGAAAAAGCCCTGGCCTGATATTGCTAGGGCTTTAGGCTGTGGTGCTCGCCTACTCTTGTAGTTGCCCATCCCGCTTTAAGCCTTCAATCACATAGCGTCTGATCAGGTCGGAGCGGTTAGGCAGCGATCGCAATAACTGGTCAATGTTAGGTGGGAACTTCACGGATATGGGTGGCTGCTTATCAGTAGTACCTAAACCAGTGTCTTTATATTTTGTTCTCATGGATCTAATGATGTTGACTAGCTCTAAGCTAACACGTATACGTGAATTTATGACATAAGATTTTCTGATTGCAGTCTTTTGATATTTGCCAAAATACTAATCAAAATATCTCTGTCAAAAGTGAATTATCACGTTTACGTGAGCTAGAATATAGAGGTAAGCAAGTAGCAAAAGGGCGATCGCCTGCAAGCCATCGCCCAATTCAAAAAACGCATTATTTGTTCAATATGTCAACTAGAATATCACGCCAATCCCCATTTACACCATACGAGCGCAGACTAATTGCAACCGCTGTGAACCAAGCAAACGGCATTATACCAATTGCATTTGAAGATATTTGGACGATTCGCAGTGATTCAGAGACTGCCACGACCTGGGTGCATTTGTACGATGGTCGTCAATTGCCATTCGACCGCAATCAGTTCAAAGATGCAATTGATATTGCCAAAAAAGTCGTTGGTCAACAATTGCGGGAAGAGCGAAAAGCCAACAGGGCAAACGCACCTTAAAGTGGCACATTAAAGGTTGATTTTTGGCTAAATCTATGAGTCTAGCTAGGCACAGTAAACCAAAAAGTTTTTCCCATGTACGAGATCGCGAGGAATTAATAGCTGACAGGGTAAGGAAAAAACCTGAGAAAGGATCAGATCGTGCTGATACCGTGTA
>JAJPJF010000525.1 GCA_021324415.1 Nostocales cyanobacterium Centralia_MAG_434 | reverse complement strand
TTTCGCACGTCAGTTTTCTTGGGAAGAACGAACTCAGAAAATTCTTAGCTATGTAGATAAATCTTTCCATCCACCAAGAGTGAGTTTATGAGCAGAAAAATTGTCGGAATGCTATCGGGTTATGCTGGGCTAAACTATATTGATTGGCTATGGCAACAGACTCCTCATCCTTTTGGAGAATGGGGTAATATCCAAATGTTAGCTCAGGCAAGCAAACCAGATTTTCTCCTACTGTATCAGTTTGATTTTCCCCGTCCTCCCCAGCCTCCAAGTTCCTGGCGGGAACGGTTTCGTCGTCAGAAGCCACAAACATCAGAATTCAATATTGAATCTCTTCTTCGCAATGTTCCAAAAGAACGGGTGATTTATCTTTTACGAGAACCACCATTAGATGAGGTGATAGAGGCAAATAAGCGGAATTACCAACAAGCGCAGAAATATTGTGGTTATGTTTCTGGTCCCGATGACTTCGCTCCTCATCCAGATTATATGCCAGCCATTTGGTACCACTCTAACTCTTTTCGAGATTTCAACGAAATGTCACCGCCAAAAAAGGTGAAAGCTTGCAGTTGGATTACGTCTGGAATCAATCGCACAACAACCCATCGTCAGCGGCTAGATTTTTTGAGGTCTGCACAAGCCAATGGCGTGAAATTTGATTTGTATGGGCGTAACTTACCTGAATGGGCACAAAAATTTGGAGAAATTAGCCACAAGTGGTATGGAATGGCCCCATATTACTACAATTTGGCAGTAGAAAATTATGCTGGCAATAGTTGGTATGTCAGTGAAAAGTTGTGGGACTCTCTGTTGGCTTGGTGTCTACCAATTTACTACGGGGGATCGGCGGCTGATAAATTATTGCCACCAGGTAGTTTTTTACGGTTACCTAGCTTAGATGAAAAAGGCATTGCCTATATCAAAGAAGTGACTGCAACTCCTGATGCTTGGTATGAAGCAAAGGATGCGATCGCCGAAGCCAGACAAATTATTCTCCACAAACTCAATCTGCTGAACTGGCTTTCAGAATATGTTACCAAATTCTAATTTTTTAAATTATGGATGGCATTTGTACACTAGCCAATGACCGAGTTTACGATCAACTTGTTGCCTTATTGAATAGCATAGAAGCAATTTTGGGATCAGAAATACCTGTCTGTATATATCCCTACAACGACAATACAGATAAAATAGCTGCTGAGATTGCTAGACGTCCAAATGTCCAACTATACGACGATCAAGATTCTATCCAGCGATGGGATCAATTTTTTCGAGATGTCTGGGATACCCATCCTACAGCTCAGCAAAGGTGGCAAGAAATTGGCAGTCATAAATACCATCGTTTTGGCACCCATCGACGCTTCTGTGCTTTTGATGGTCCCTTTGACCGCTTTCTGTATATGGATGCAGACACTTTACTTCAGGGATCAGTTACCCCAATTTTCCAGCTGCTCAATAACTATGACTGGGTTGTTTATGACTTCCAATATAAGGATTTAGCTCACGTCTACGATGTATCTTCACCTAAGTTATTAGAATTATTTACACCAGAAAAAATCAAATCTACAATATTTTGTTCTGGTTTTTATGCAGCTAAAAAAGGTTTATTTCCTCCAGAAAAAAGAGATTGGCTGCTAACAAAACTTCGGGAGGGAGAAGCAGAGGTATTATACGCTATGTCTGCTGACCAGCCTATTTTAAATTATATGGTTATTCGAGGAGGTATCAAAAGTTGTAATTTAGCTCTGCAATTACCCAATGAGGAAATAACAGGTTGCTGTGTAACTTCATCTCATTTTCAAGAGCAAGATCATATTTTGTATGACCGAGGCAAGCGGTTAACTTATATTCACTATATTGGTTTAACGAGTGATATATTTAGCCAAGTTTGCGCTGGTGAAAATCTCGATTTTCCTTATCGAGAGACTTTCTTACATTATCGCTATCTGCATGAACCAGAACTGCGACCAAATTTTCAGAGTAAGGCAAGAGCTTATAATGCTCCACCTAGTTTAGGTAAACGGATTTTGAAGAAATTAAACCTGTGGTTCTAGTTGGGAGGATTGGCAAATGAATCGAGGGATTTATATTACTGCAAATGATAAGGTGACTGATCATGCGATCGCTCTTTTGAATAGTATCCGATTGCATGATTTGGAAACGCCAATTGTCATGATCCCCTATGATGACAATTATCATAATATTGCTGATATTCTAGGTCAACATTATGGAGTCAAAGTCTATGAAGATCTAGATTTCATTGATCGCTTATCTCATAAGTTATATGAAGTCTTTGGGAATAAGTTTTTTGCTCGTCCTAATCAACTTCGCAAACAGGCTTGCTGGTTTGGTCCATTTGAAGAATTTTTGTATATAGATACTGATATTGTCGTTTTTGAAAGAATTATTGACAATCTTAATTATCTATCTAAGGTTGATTTTATTTGTTGTGATTATCAACATTTAGGTGGTATAAAAAATGTTTTTACATCTACAGTTTTAGAAGAAAAAGTATTTACTGAAAACGAAGTTAAGGATATTTTTAATGGTGGTTTTTGGGGCTCAAAGAAAAATTTAGTCTCGGAACAGGATTTGTATGATACCTTTGCCGAATGTGCTGCTCATCCAGAATACTTTGACTTTTCCCAAAAAACCTCTGATCAACCAATTATCAATTACATGCTTCTTAAGAGGATTCCACGCCGATTCAACATTGTTCGTAGAGAGGGTAAAGCACCAGGAAACTGGGGAGGAACTCCTCATTTTCAGACACAAGGAAACATTCTGATAGACCCCTCGGTGAATCAACCTCTACAATATCTCCATTGGGCAGGTATTCGAATTGAACCTGGTTGTCCTTACTGGGAGATTTGGGAATACTATCGGAATTTGAATCCAGATTTGCCAAAAGCTAACTTTCCAGCACCTGTGAGAAAAAATCCATGGCAGGAAGCATTGGATAATTTGAAAAATCAATTACGCCAGTTTAAAGCGAAGATCTAGGTCAGTTTACAGGAACTTAACTAAAACCATAACTTTCCTTAACTGATCCTTATCGACACTAGTCTTGTTTACGGCCTAAAGTGAAAGCGTGGGGCAAATTTGATGGCGCGCATCAGATCTGGATTCTACTTTAAGGTTACGCAAGATTAGTGTATTCATTCTGTGAAGGTCAGTAACCATGGCAAGCTATACCCAAATCCTGTTACAAGGCGACCTACTCCACCCAATTCGCCTATGGCTGGATTCGCGAGAAATTCATAACGCTCAACTCGCTCATTTCTTGTGTAAGATAATTCCTGCTCAATGTCCTTTTGAGCAAGACATTACACTCTTTGGTCGCAAATTTCACATTCCACCAATGTGTAAGCTGAACCCTCTCTACGTTGAATTGGTCAGCTTGCGCTTCAGATCTCTGTGTTATCTTGCCGATGAGTGTGGTGAAGACATTACAACCTACTACTAAGATCATTTTTGTCCCAGCCTTTTATGACAATTTGCATATTCATTAACCGCTTCACCCGTGACTTTTTACACTGGAAATGGATGATATGGTTTAGCTATCGTATGTGTAGTCCGTTTTTTTCACAACATCTATTGATCAAAAGCAAAGCCCATCCAAGCAGCTAGGATGAGCTTTTTTATTGTTCAATGCTCAAAGAAGAATGTAGCGAAACAATTAAGATGGCTGAATTTCCAGAAGAATCTTCACCTCTATTGCGGGTCTTTGTTTATGGCACTCTCAAACCAGGTGAAGCCAACTATCAAAAATACTGTGCTGATAAAGTGATTAGTACCACTCCTGCGATCGCTTTAGGAGAACTCTTTGCTTTGCCAATGGGTTTTCCGGCAATGACCTCAGGAAATAAACCTGTCCACGGATATTTACTCTGTTTTTCTGACTTAGAAATTTTAACTGAGTTGGACGATCTGGAGGATTATCTACCTACACGAGCTGAGTCGGATAATCTCTACAATCGACAATTTATTGAGATTTATAACCGACAGTGGCAATCGCTTGGTTTGGCTTGGGCCTATGTCATGACGAAACACTTAATTGGCCAACTAGGAGGCGTTGTCCAAATAGATGGTTGCTGGAGTCAGTTAAATTGTTAATTTATATTCTTTTCTAGGTCTTGCTGTGGTAGAGACTCTACTCGTTCCACTTTGTTTTCTTTGGTTGCAGGAGAAAGCTCATCAATAGCCTCTGCTGCTTTAGGAATTGGAACCACTGAGCTGTTTATAGCAATCATCAGTGGTGAAATTAAAACAGGAGGTGGTGAAGATTGTATCTGTTGTGCTGGTTGAGGTGATTGTCTTTGTGCCAACTGAGGCGCTTTAGATTCACTATTTGATAGCAAACCAGCCATTGCTGCAATGACACAAGCAGCAACAGTGCCACTTGCATACAGCACGGCCATTCTAGAGCGTTGACGTGAACGTGCCAAGACTTGCTTGACAGTTTCTTCTAGACCCTGCTTTGGTTGTGGCACTGGTATGCTCCGCAAACCTTGCCTCAGCTTTAACAGTCGCTGATATAAGCGTTGAATTGTTGGATCATTGGCCAACCACTCTTCAACTTGCCGACGTTCGGCAGATGTTACCTCACCATCGAGGTAAGCACTCAATAACTCGAAGCGATCGCGCTTCACCATATCCATAGCACCCGTCGATTCATTGGTATGCTTATCATTCCCATATAACAATTCTGAATGAAATTGTAAATGGGAACGTTCATCAAACTGAGAATCAGTAGTCATCTTAACATTATTACCAATTCCAATACGGGTATACACAGCAAACAAACCTGGGAAACTAATCAATGATTCTCCTGTTAACAGAAGTATTTTGCGGTTTTCTAAAATTCTTAATTAATTCTTAAATTTTTTCATTCGCTAAACTTAAAACATTTTAAGCATCCAAATAGTTTTGCAATTGAGTTTGCAATCTAGATCTAGCTCTAGCTATTCTTGATTTTACTGTTCCTAGAGAAACACCGGTAATTTCGGCAATTTCTTCGTAGGCTAAACCTTCAATTTCTCTGAGAACAATCGTGGTACGAAATACTTCTGGTAAATCTGCAATTGCCTCCCTTAATTGCTCGTAAAACTCTCTAGTTGTTAGTTCTTCCTCTGGTCCTGGAGTGTCGCCAGCAATTTCCCAATCCATCTCGCCATCATCTACTGAGCGCGGAGCATCCAGCGACAAAGGGCTGACAACGCGCTTTCGTTTGCGCAACTCATCGTAAAACAAGTTGGTAGCAATGCGACTTAACCAGCCTCGAAATTTTGATGGCTCTTGTAATCGGTTAATATTTCGATACACTCGAATCCAAACTTCTTGAGCCAAATCAGCTCTATCAGGCCAATCTGGGGCCAGATGGTACAGAACCCGATCAACTTGGGATTGATAACGGCGCAATAGTTCTGCAAACGCAGCACGATCAGGGCGCAGTCCTGCTTGACAGCGCAAAATTAGGTCGTGATTGGAGAGTTTGTCAACGTGTACCAACGCTTCTGGAAGCCTTGCCTCAACAGTTGACCAGGATACAGTAATCGATTGACTCATAGATCGTACTGGCTCTATAACATCCCTATCCATTAGACATACTAATCGGTGGGAAGTTCCATCAATGAGTGACGGATTTATGACTGGAACACTTGAATAGACAGATATAGCTTTATTTGTGGCCCCAGAGACAGTCTTTCGCTATTTTTTCACGTATACAGGTGTGCAACCACTTAAATCTGACCACCTACTTTTGACAAAATCAATGTTTTATGCTAGTGATGCTTCATGAAAGTCGTAGCTATCAATCAAGTTAACTTTTCGTGTTCTTTAAGGTGATTTCGCCTGATTTAGTCAACAGCGAGCAGTTCTTAGGTAGCAGTTGTTAAGCATAATAGTTTAATACCTCTAACTAGAAAATGAGTAGATATCAGTTATTTCTTTATATATTGAGTATTATTTACCAGTTGGTGTTCCCAGACGCTGTTGGGATCATTATTTTTTTGATATTGTCGATACCAACATCTGATGTAATGTTTCTGCTTGCTGCTGGTAATGCTGGTAATCGGTACCAATGTGAGTTGGATTTGGCCCCCGAACTTGCAAAAATAAATTAAGAGAAAATGTAATTGTGACAGCTAACAATAGTTTTTCTAACATGACTTTTCTTCCACTCCCACCAGTAATAATTGATTGTGACTTTGCTCATACGGTTCCAAGGGGTCAGAGTTTACTCTTAGGCTTTTTGCAGGACAAGCAGTGGCACAATAGCTCTAGCCCTAGTGTGCCCGTGAGTATGAGCAGATTTATAAGGAAACTAATAAAAGTCTGTAAATTTTTAGTAATTAGACGATGAGAAACTCACATTTTCTATGTGAAGTTCTAGATTGTGGGAAGATGGAAGAAAATGCGGTGCACCTCGTTCATTAATTAGCTGACTTCTGAGTTATGTCATTATTTGTGGATACGCTGGAGAGAATAGACGATGGTGATGGTAAGGAATGAATCTGTTGGGCGTATAGTGATGTTTCTCTGTTTTGGTACAGCAATTCTGTCTCTCGCTGTGCATGCTCACAAGAGTGACGAGCAAACACCTGAGAGTGCAAGTACAGGTGGAGGTGCTGTAGCAATGGGCGCTTCTGTGCCAGAAATACCCACGAGGCAAGCTGTACAGACAAAGATTCAGAGTGCAATAGCCAATAACCCGTTTAAGTCGTTGTTGGCTCAAGGCTTATCCAAACAAACATCAGCGAACAACTTGATGTCAAATCGAACACAGTTGGTTGTTGATTTAGAGGAGCGCCGCGTCTATGTTTATCGGTGGGATCATCAGGTCATAGCTAGCTATCCGATCGCCGTGGGTAAGAAGGGTTGGGAAACACCCACTGGGACTTTCCAGGTGATAAATAAGCAAACCAATCCTATCTGGCGTCACCCGATCACTGGGAAAATCTTTGAACCAGGCACGAATAGCCCTTTAGGTGATCGATGGATTGGGTTTTGGTCAGATGGACATAATCAGATTGGCTTTCACGGCACACCAGATATTCAACTAGTAGGCAGTGCAATATCCCACGGCTGCTTGAGAATGCGTAATCCTGATATTCGTTTGTTGTACAAACAGGTAGAACCGGGAACTCAAGTGATAGTCCGCTCTTAATGACTACAGTTGAGACTTTTGCTCAAAATGGTGAGCATAGGTTTGAAGTAAGGTACTAACCTGGCGCAGCACTTCATTACCAGTACTTCTGCCCCGATCAGTAACAGGAGTTCCATCATTAGGTCGATCAAGACTGCGGGCAATCGCCGCGCTGACTTGCTGGGCTATCAATTCCTGCAAATCCGCTTTGGCTCGTTGACGCTGGTAGTTAGCACCTTCCTCTGTGGTGGCATAGAGGGGTGGCAATCGATTGAGGGCGTAAGCAGCAATATCCCCAACATCAAGAGAACTTTCACTAGTGGCTTCAATCTCTGCCACACGGGCGATCGCCTCTGTGAGTACTAATTCTTCCATAACGTTGATAAATTGTTTGCGTGGTACTGCTACGACTTCACCAGTTAATAGTGCTCCCATCAAGCGATCTAACGCCATATACTCTTCTATAGAGAGTTCTGAAGCATTGTCACAAATACGTCCAACTTCTGCTTCCATGACTGGTGTTAGATAACCATCCTGGAGAGCTTGTTCTACAATTTTTTCTATACTCATAAAAACTTCGATACGTTTGGAAAGCCAAACCAAGGTAGAGATTGTATCAATTTAATATCAACCCAATTTATTTTGCCCTAATTAGGAGCAAATGATACGCAAAATGTGTATTATTTAAACTCTTTGAATTGCCAAGGTACTGGATCAACCGATTGCCCATTGACATATAAACCCCAGTGCAAATGCGGACCAGTTGCAGCGCCTGTGGAACCTACAGCACCAATCAATTGACCAGGTTTAACAAAATCACCTTTTTTGACATGAATACGACTTAAGTGCATAAAAATACTTGTAACCCCTTGACCATGGTCAATGCCGACGACATTACCATGAAGTCGAAAACCTTCCGATACTCTTCCGACTAAGGCGACTCGTCCGGCTGCTGGAGCAACTACAGGGGACCCAGCTGCACCACCATAGTCAATACCACGATGGTAGTAGTCCTGTGCGAATTTACCATTATAGTAGCGACGTACACCATAAATTGTCGTGACTGGTCCGGTGTTTGGTTTGATAAAAAAACCTTTCCAATACTTTTGCTGGGTTTTCAAAGCCTTGAAAGCTTCTACACGCTTGAGCTCATATTCTGTAGCTTCTAATCCAGCTTTTGTTGGTGGTAAGTAAATCCGTTGGATCGGAAACTTGTGATCACGCACCAATACTGACAAGTTCTGGACTCTTCCATCTTCCATCACCTGAATTGTTCTAGTTCCAGGTTTTTCTAGTGGAGTTGTGGGTACAAAAGCTCGATACTGATTTGGGGCAATTTCAAATGCTGGATAAGTGTCTTTTCCGCTAGCAACTGTCACATTGCTGGTAGGCGTTGGATTATCTAAACTAATCACAACCGATAGGGTATCACCCAAATGAGGATGAGAGGGTGTCACTCGTACTTGTAAAGCAAGTACTGGCAATGTCAAAGCAACAGGAACAGTCGCGAGCATTCCTACTAAAAGATGAGTTGCACGCTTTTTTAGAGAATCCACAGCACAATCTTCAACTACCGTCATAATAAGACTTACAAAAATTCCAATTGTAGTGACTATAAATGCATATAAAAAAGGATATGGTGTATAAACCATATCCTAAAAACTAGAATTTGGAATAGTTATTATAGCTGAGGCACATACTGCGGTTTTTCAGGTACAGTGGTGTACTCAGCAACAATTTGCCTAAATTCGTTACCGTCAATTGTTTCCTTTTCAATGAGCAAATCTACTAAGCGATCCATAACTGCGCGATGCTCACGCATAATTTGCTTCGCTGTCTCATAGCATTGTTCAACAATTGTGCGTACTTGGGCATCGATTCGAGCGGCGATCGCTTCTGAGTATTCAGAACGAGTCATCCAGTCACGACCCAAAAACACTTCGCCCATTTGGCTTTCCAATGAGAGTGGACCCAAATCAGACATACCAAACCGGGTCACCATTTGTCGAGCCATGTTGGTTACTTGCTGCAGGTCATTTCCTGCGCCTGTCGTGATTTCTGCAGGACCAAAAATCACATCTTCAGCCGCACGACCACCCAAAGCACCAGTGATTCTTGCTTTTAACTGGGAACGGGAAATCAATCCTTGTTCGTCACTGGGCATAAACCAAGTTAAGCCTTGTGCTTGTCCCCGAGGAATCAAGGTAACTTTTTGCATTGGATCGTGGTCTTTTAGGAGTGTGCCTACCAAAGCATGTCCTACTTCATGGTATGCTATCAACCGCTTACTCTTGCTATCTACTAGGGGAGTTCCTTCCATCCCAGCGACAACTCGATCCACAGCGTCATCAATTTCTGTAATTGTGATACCTTCTTTGCGACGACGCGCTGTCAAAATTGCAGCTTCATTGAGCAAATTGGCTAAGTCGGCTCCGGTAAAACCAGGTGTACGACGAGCGATCGCGTCCAAAGAAACGCTTTTATCTAATTTCTTGTTGCGAGCGTGGACTTTTAATATTTCTAGACGACCTTTGATATCAGGTGCATCTACAATCACTTGACGATCGAACCTTCCGGGACGCAATAATGCTGCATCTAACACATCAGGACGGTTAGTGGCAGCAATAATAATAATGCCAGTATTGCCTTCAAAACCATCCATTTCGGTTAGGAGTTGGTTGAGGGTTTGTTCCCGCTCATCGTTTCCACCACCAATACCTGCACCCCGTTGTCTACCCACTGCATCAATTTCATCAATGAAGATGATACATGGCGCGTTGTCTTTAGCTTTTTTGAACAAGTCACGCACACGGGAAGCACCCACACCAACGAACATCTCGACAAATTCTGAACCTGAGATGCTGAAGAAGGGGACTCCTGCTTCACCTGCGATCGCTTTTGCTAACAAGGTTTTACCTGTTCCTGGTGGTCCAACTAACAGCACTCCTTTAGGAATGCGTGCACCAACTGCGGTGAATTTTTCTGGTTGTTT
>JAJPJF010000133.1 GCA_021324415.1 Nostocales cyanobacterium Centralia_MAG_434 | reverse complement strand
GGATCAATCGCAGGAGAGTCATCAGGATGATGAGAGCGCAGGGTAACACTTCCTTTACTCTTCAGGTGCATGACGTTTGGCCACAACCAAAAAGAACGTTTTGAGCCAGGAAAACCTTTGAGTGTTCCAACACCTACTGAAGATTCTATATCAATAACTGTACTACTGTTTTCTGTAGAACCGAAGATGACTGCCGGGGCTAGACCATAGGAATAGAATGGCACCTCTTTTGTTTGAGGAATAGAAAATCCGACGCTAACAAAAAGATCATCGTGTAAATTTTGACCTACTTCCGAAATATTCGCAACTACAGAAATCCCAAATTTCGCTAATTCGTTTTCGTTACCTATACCTGAGAGCATCAAGATTTTTGGACTGGAGATCGCACCAGCACTCAGAATAATTTCATTGTGTATGTATGCAAGCTGTTGTTGACCGTCTTTGACATATTCAACACCAATCGCTTTCGCGCCCTCGAATATAATTCTGGTTACAAAAGCCTGAGGATGCACGGTTACATTCTGATACCGTTCTGGCTGGAAAGTGCTGTATGTAGTTTCTCTGTTCCGGTGGGATGAAGATGAATTTGTGATGTTAAATTGAAATAGAGCATATCCATATTGACTCTCGCTAGTATTGTAGTTGGGATTATCAGGCAAGCCATATTGCTTTGCAGCAGCAAACAAGTCGTTGATGAACTCATCTGCCTCCCCTATCAACACTTTCATAGTCTGCTCTACCTTCTGAAAGTGTGGTAAAACATCATTCCATGACCAACCAGGTGCTACCTTGCCCCATGCATCAAAGTCGGCTCTACTACCCCGTACATAGACCATACCATTATGTAGCGCACACCCACCTAAAACTTTCGCTTGCGCTAGCTTAACAACACGATTATTTAAATTGGGTTGGGGTAGTGATTGATAACCCCACTCAATTTCTGGGCATTTCTGTAAAACTTCAAACCAGTCACTTGGTGTCCACATCTGTGTATTATCTGGAGTTCCTCCAGCTTCGAGCAGGAGAATACTCATACCTGAATCATAAGCAGCTAGCTTTGAAGCAACTATACTTCCAGCCGAACCCGCACCAATAACGACATAGTCATAACAGAAGCTTTCTACCATTAAGACAACTCAATTACAGCCAAACGATAACACTCACAAGAAATGATACCAAAATTCCCCAAATGTATTTTTAAAAAAAAGTCGTTAAATTGAAAAGTACTGGAAGGCTGGATTCATAAACGATCGCTCTCAACTTCTAAGATGCACATTAAGTTATAAGTTATCACTTCAATCATGTCTGCTTTAGCGGAATTTGAGCAGGATTTGATGCGAGAGCGAATTCGCTTGGGAATTGGGGCAGCTCATACGCGTGGTGTGAAATCAGGTCGGCGAGTTGGACAAAGAGTCAAGGCTGACCGAGTTAGGCCGCAAGTTCTCCAACTGGTCAAGCAAGGATACTTTTACCATGCTATTGCCAAGCAACTACATATTAGCAAGAATACTGTAGGTGATTTTGATTCTAGAGTTGATATTGACTTTAGGAGATTTTTTCATGTCTGAGAATTTCTATAGTACCTAAATTTTTACTGTTTTTGGTGTCTTCAACCTTTACTACTACAGCAAAGAGTTTCTCAGGAGTCACCCGTTAAGAGTTCCCTGACTGAAGGTTTTTCCGTATTTTCTCACGAATGATTCCGGATTGCTACATAACTTACCTCTTGAGGAAAAAAGTTGGGTTTCAAGCAAACATTTTCCATCTCTCGGTGAAACACTTCGGTGGCAGAAGCAGAGATTGGCGGAACAATTTTGCCCCAATCAGCAGGAACCATCCGACCTGCTTGCGCTTCTCGTTCCATGTGTTGAATGAATTGAGATGAAGCCGTATGGTGATCGACAATTGATACGCCTTGCTGCGCAAAGGAATAAAGAACTGCTGTATTTAACGCCACCAACGCCCGATCCTTCCACAAAGAGAGTTTAGAGCGAGTATTCAACCCCATTTTTTCTGCAATGATCGGCAATAAGTTATAGCGATGCACATCTGCCAAGTTACGGGCACCGATTTCTGTGCCCATATACCAACCACTAAAGGGAGCCGTCGGGTAGGACACGCCACCAATCTCTAAACGCCAGTCTGATACGGATGGTAAGGCATGCCATTTCAAACCTAAATCCGCAAACCAAGGGTAGTCAGGATGGCTAATTAGCACTTCCAAAATTACTTTTGATGGAATCTCAAACCATTGAGGGGGCTGATCTGGCATTTGAATAATCACAGGTAACACATCAAATCGAGTTCCTCTGCCGATCCAACCTAACTGCTGACAAATCTCGGTTAGTTCGCAGTGCTCTGGATCGCCCACAACTGAGCCATCTGCCTGACGATATCCAGCATAGCGAATCAGTTGTGGGTTCCAAATACGGATACCTTTTTTGCCGGGTTGTTGAGGTGCAAAAATACTAATGTAAGGGCGAATACTGCCATTATTGGTTGCTAACTCAATGTGTTCAACAAGGGCGGCAAAAATCTCTTGGGCTGTCCTCAAGTGGCGTAAATCACGGACACTTAGGGACTGCCAGAAGATTCTCCCAATGCAATTTGTGCTGTTTCTCCAAGCAACTTTGGCTCCGTAGGCAAGTTCTGCTGGAGTTTGCCAGTAGCTTTGCGATCGCCTATATTCCTGATAAACTTCTGCTAGTCGTGCTTGCAAGTGTGACTCTGGTTGAGCGTGTTCGCGATCAAACAGTTGTAGATATTCGGTTGCCTCTAGCAACAGAGTTGGCAGGAATTTTGTGTGAGTGAACTCGTGCATAGTGACTGATACCCCTGTTTAGAAACAGTTTTTCAAGGCAACCTGTACTGCTGCCATAGCTAATTCGATGAGTTGTGGATCTTGCTCACAGATTTCCAACTGAAAAAAGACAAGCACTGATATCACTTGCGCGTTCACAAGAATCGGCACTCCCAATCCAGTTTTGATTCCAAATGCTTTCGCTATGTAATGTCGCAAAAAGTAAGTTTCTGAGTGAGCCGAGGCATCTAAAATCCATTCAGGCTGCTGTGATGACCAAACTCGCCCTGGTAAGCCAACACCACTAGACAAGATAAAAGCTTCGCTACACAACCGGAATTTCTGCAAGTCAGACACTTGCTCAATGCTTCTTGCCTGGTTGAGGTACCAAGCTGAACTAAGCTCTAGAATCGTGCAATCCTGATTGGGAATCCAAGCTTCTCCATAATCCCAGTTGATACTTTCACAGACACTACGAAGTATGATTTTAAGTACAGTATTAAACTCTGTTATTTTACTGATTGATTGAGCCAGTATTTGCAACAGTTGAATTTTTACCTTGGTTTGTTTTGAGTTGAGCATAATCTTTACAATCCCCATAATGGAGTTTGATGCTGAATCTATTCAGGTGGATTGCTGGTTAAAAACTTTTGTTGAGTGTTGAGCCTGCTAATTTTTTGTACTGCACACAGTTAATGGTAGTGTATTACCGTCAACTCAAGAGCTTTGCTCTACATTCGTCGTGGCATTGTTCTGTACAGGATCATTGGGTTCGGTGAGGAAGAATCCGCACAGACTAGCGCAGATCAGCGCTATTATGCCCATTGTGGAGAATAGTGTCTCTGTATTCGTGAAGTTATAAACCGTTAAATAAACCACACCGCCGACATTGCCGTATGCCCCAACAGTACCTGCAATCTGACCTGTAATTTCTCGCTTAATTAACGGCACTATGCTGAAGGTGACACCAGCACCCGCTTGTACAAAGTAAGCACACAATAGTGTCACCCCTATTGCAATTGGTAACCACCAATGACTGTTGATTCTACTCATCAGTAAAAAGCCGACTCCAATACCAGCAGTAAAAAGCGTCATCGTCCATTTGCGACTGCTACACTTATCGGAGATGAGTCCCCCACTCGGTCGTGATACCAGGTTTAAAAATGGATAGCTAATAGCGGCAACCATACCTGCCGTGACCCGATTTAGGGCAAAAGTTTGTTCAAAGAACATTGGCAGAATTGAGAAAACGGCTAACTGAGCGCCAAAATTGGTTAGGTAGGTGAAGCTCAGTAAAGCAACTTGACGAAACTGATAGCGTTGTGCGGACGGATAAGTTTTACGACTTTTAAGAAAATTAGAGTTGAGCGGGTTCAACGAACCCATGACTTCTCGATTCACCTGCCAGGACTTATACGTTTGCAAAATGAATAATCCTGCCAGCAATCCCCAACACAATAGCTCTTGCCAGCCCTGCAAAAAATGAATCTTCATCTGTGTGAGGGGAAAAGTGAGCAAGCCCAACGACAGCAACATCCCCAAGTCCAGCGCAATCATTGCCCAAAAGCTGACAAAAGACGTGATGGTCATCGCGCCATGTCGCTGCGGTCGCTGATAGACTTTACCGGGTGGAGTATCTTCAACGCTCTTGAAGTAGACTACACCATAGAGTGCTGCAATGATTCCGGTCAACAGAATTGCCAATCTCCAGTTAACAGTACCATTTGATAAAAAAGTCGTGGCAACGGCTAAAGCGGGTAATGTCAATTGGGCAGCAGCAGCTCCAAAGTTGCCCCAGCCTCCATAAATCCCTTGAGCAATGCCAATCTCTTGGTTCGGGAACCACTCTGCCACCATGCGGACACCCACTACAAATCCAGATCCCATAATCCCGGTGGCTAAACTGCTCCAGACTAGTTGGTTGAAGTTGGTTGCAGTTGCAGCCAGCGAGCAGGGTATGAGTGCCAACACGAGTAACGCTGAGAAAACAAGGCGCGGACCAAAGCGATCCAGAATCATGCCAATCACAATTCGGGCTGGAATCGTCAAAGCTAGATTACAAATTGCCAATACTTTGAGTTGCTCAGTGGTTAATCTTAAATCCTGTTGAATAGTTGTGGCAAGAGGAGCAATGTTAAACCAAACCACAAATGAGACAAAGAAGGCAAACCAGGTTAAGTGAAGAATACGATAGCGATCGCGAAATGACCATAATCTTCGAATCATAAAAAATCTCCTTCTTTAGGTAAATCTAGCTGTCATCCAGATAAGTTATCGTCCGAGTGACAGCAGGAGCAATGCAATGCAAGCTGGCAGTTGACCGAAGATCTGACCTTAATTAATTTCCGCAACGTATCAAGACTGGGTTTTGAATAAATTTTAGAAGGCATGGTTGGTTCTTTTTGAGATTGCACTCACTAGTACCACTTCGCGGAAGTCACGCATTCAAAAGTGTTATATATCATGGCTTTTGGCTATTTGAAATGGTCTACTTATTTCCGCCGAGGTGTACTAGAGCGGAGAGTGTCAAGTAAAACTAGAATTTACGCATTGACAAAATTGTGATTGTGTGGGGATTGCTACAGTGCATCTCTACATAAATCACCTCAACTGAGTAGGGTTTTAAAGCGCTTAGGACATAAATCCTCATAGCTACATTCTTAAATAGGTGTAAGTGAACTGAACTTATGCGCTCTCAAATAGCTAAAATGCGCTCGCAGTACTGTTGAGGAGCAGATACAGACAATGCTTCCAGTAGCTATCACGCATGTTAGGGAGCTCCAAAAAATAAAATGTTCCACCTTATTACCACGAATTACCTACTGTGCTGACAGATCAACAACGAAGGTGGAACATTTTATTACTGGTAAGTGCCTTATGCATAATCAGTCTTTTTGTACAGTGCGTAAGTTCTAATTACTAAACTTATACTTGTTGTATAGCGGTTCGTAGCTTGGGAACACTCAAGCGAGATAGGCGTACAAATTCTCCAGTCTCAGTCCACGCTATACGCGCCGCTACCCCTGGCTGATCATTGGCAATAGGAATGGCAACCATTGGTACCCCATTACTCAAGGATTCTAAAGTCATATTCATTCCTGCATGGGTGATAGTAAGGGAGATCCAAAAAATAAAATGAAAGCGCCTTTGTTTGTTGATCTCTCTCGGGAGCCGATGCCGAGAAAAAGGGCAGCCTTATTACATAACGCTCTTAGTAAGAACACCAACTGATCAACCACAGAAGGCTGCCCAATTTCAAGTGGCCTAATTCCAGAGCACATTCAGTAAATCGCAAAGTTTTGCTTAACGGCGATCGCCAATTCCCGTCTACGTATAGCTTAGTCTTAAATTATACTTTTATTCATAAATAAAACTTATAATTAT
>JAJPJF010000177.1 GCA_021324415.1 Nostocales cyanobacterium Centralia_MAG_434 | reverse complement strand
GCTAATGCACGAAATGATTCGGTTGTATCAAAATTATCTGACATGCTGCTTGCTTCTCTTAAACTTGTACCTTGCCATCAATCAGAACTTTACCCTCTATCAAGTTGTATCCCATGCCCCATGCCCTATTTCTCCTGAAACCACCAAGGATCGCTAATAGATTTTGTTTTAATTAAAAAAGCTTTTTTTCGTATGAACCGTTTGATTGCTGATGGTCCCATGCGTGACCCACCCATACCAGAGAATTTGAATGAATTCTTTTCTCCCTCGTACATAATAGCGGTGAGAGCAGCATCATTAATACTAATAGCACCTGCATCTATCTGGCGGGCGACGGCCAAAGCCTCTTGTTCCGATCCTGCAAAAACAGCAGCACTCAATCCATAAATTGAGTCATTTGCTAAATTTATTGCTTCCTCAACCGTCGCAAAAGACATCACAGGCATAATTGGTCCAAAGGTCTCTTCAGTCATCACTTTCATGGAATGATCAACAGCTGTGAGAACTGTGGGACGACACCACCAACCACCACCATATTCCTCAACGTCTCCACCACAGTGAATCGCTGCTCTCTTAGACAATGCGTCTAGCAAATGATCACGAATGATTGCTGCCTGCTTTTCTGCAATAATCGGACCAATATCTCCGCTTTCAACCGTAGGATGGGCTAGCTGCAGATATTGAGCTTTGGCTACCAGTTGTTCTACAAACTCTTCAAATATAGGCTCAGCAACATAAATCCGCTCTATAGAGAGACATGACTGTCCTGTGTTAACAACTGAACCCCACAAAATTGCTGAGGTTGCTAAATCCAAATTGGCTGAAGATAAAACAATTGCTGGATCTTTTCCTCCCAATTCCAAAAACGCTGGAATAAAGCGTTTTGCTGCAGCTTCTGCCACTTTTCGTCCCGTAGCTACACTTCCGGTAAAGCAAATGAGATCAACATGTTCAATCAATTCAGCCCCCGTTTCGCCTGACCCCTCAATAAAAGTTAAGACATCACGTAGTACTGGCACAGAATTGATTGCTGTTAATAGAGGTGCCATAAAGCGGGGAGCAAATTCACTTGGCTTGATAACAACAGCACAACCCGCTAACAATCCTGGAATTGCATCAATTGTTGAGAGTAATAAGGGAAAATTCCAAGGGCTAATAACCCCAACTAGAGGATAAGGAACCCCTGTTTGTTGCAAATGAATGAATTCAATTGCTGTGTCTGTTTCAGATTCTTGTAGCAACTCCGGTGCTAATTTGCACCAGCGATCAATACTGGAGAGGAACGAGTCAATTTCTAGTACCGATATAGACAATCTTCCTGTATCACTCACCAATGCTTCAGTCAATTTATCGCGCCTTGACAATATAGCTTGTTTCCATTGTTGTAGGGCTGCAATTCGTCCCTCTAGTTCTAGTTGATGCCAGCGAACTTGAGATCTACGTAACCTGTTACACAATTGTGCCAGCAGCTTTGAAGGCGGCGGTATAATCACATAGTCATATTTGCCAGTGCGAGGGTTGCGGACTTCTATTGGGTGGGACATGATTAAACCAATTTTGATTATGCCTTCAAGAGGTAGCATGTCGCGTCATTTGTCATTTTCATGTGTGTCATAAAAATGATCAATGACCAGGAAAGACAAGAGGACAAACACCATCCCTAAAGAGCACGTGGAATAAGTTATTATTCGCCCTCAATTCCCTGCAACTGCTCGAAGACAGATGTATTGTTTCTATCAGTCTGCTTAATCATTTTTGTAGCCTTTTTTTTTAAACTTAATATAAACAGACCATTCTAGGTAGGTTTTGACGGAGAGCAATATGAAAAGACTAAGACTCCCTCAACTACGTGGGTTAGCAATAGCAATGCTGATGAGCTTTTCAGTTTTGCTCCTCCTGTGGTTGATATCACCACTGCCTAAGATACTGGCAACACCTGAGACTAAAGTCTTTGAACACGCTTGGCAGACAGTCAATGACCATTTTTACGACCCAAGCTTTCATGGCGTAGACTGGAAAGCAGTAAGGGAAAAGTATCAGAAGCAAGCAGCACAGACCAAGTCTAGCCGAGATGTTGCTGTGGTTATCAATCAAATGCTTGCTGAATTAAAAAGCTCTCATACTCACTTTTACACTCAGGATGAGCCAGCGTACTATCAGCTATTGGGCATTTTTGAGCCAGGAAATATTAAGTTACAGAAACAGTTAAAAAAGTTCTTCCCAAATGGCAAGATCTCATACAGTGGAATAGGCTTTTTTACTAAAAAGGTGAATGGCAAAACCTTTGTCAGTGCTATTCTCGATGGCAGTCCGGCTGCAGAAGCTGGGCTAAAAGTGGGAGATCAGCTGCTTAGTGTGGATGGTCGTCCATACCAACCAATACAATCTTTTGCAGGCAAAGCTAATAAAAAAGTCCAGTTATTGATTCAGTCTTCCGCTGATCCTAATAGTCGCAAAGAAATCGCGATCGCACCAAAAATGCTGGACCCAACCACGATGTTTTTAGATGCGCAAAGAGCAAGTGTTCAAGTTATTCCACGGCAAGATAAAAAAATTGGCTATGTTCATATTTGGTCAAATGCTGCTGACCCCAATCACCAGCAACTTCAGGAGGACTTGATTTATGGTCGCCTTAAAGAAGCAGACGGACTGATTTTAGATCTTAGAGATGGCTGGGGTGGAGGAGATATCGATTATCTCAACATATTTACTGCCCAGACAGGCCCAAAGGTAACTAGTATTTCCCGTAACGGCAAGAAATATAGTTATATCTCTCAATGGAAAAAGCCTGTAGTTATGTTGGTAAATGAAGGTAGCAGAAGTAGTAAAGAGATTGTGGCGTTTGGTTTTCAGCAACATAAAATTGGACCCTTAGTCGGTTCCAAAACCGCAGGTGCAGTACTTGCTGGGAGTCCTTTTTTGATGGATGATGGTAGTTTACTTTACTTAGCAGTTGCAAACGTGCTACTTAATGATCAACAGAGGTTAGAAGGCAAAGGTGTTACACCAGACATCCAAGTTCCATTCTCATTTGAATACACTCAAGGTGCAGATCCACAAAAAGAGCAAGCCATAAAGACTTTGCTAGAAGCATTGAGTCAGGGTAGATAGTCTGTCTATTAGAAATTATCTCAAACCAATGTTTTCTGCTTGCGCAAGCCTTGAATAGTCGCAACAACATGTGCTGCTACCGTATCAATCTCCTCAACAGTGTTAAAGCGACCTATCCCAAACCGTATTGATGCGTAAGCTAATTGCTCAGGATGTCCTAATGCTGTAAGAACATGGGAGGGTGTAGTTGTTGCTGAAGTACAAGCTGAGCCGGAAGATACTGCCATCACGGACTGCAATCCTAAAAGCAAGGCAGATCCATCCACTCCCTCAACACTGATATTTAAATTTCCTGGTAATCTTTGGGTAGGATGTCCATTGAGATGAATACCCTCTATCTGCTTGATTTGCTCCCACAATCTTTGTCTGAGTTGAGTAAGCCGTTGAGTTTCTGCACTGTATTCTTGTAAAGCTATCTCAACCGCCTTACTAAATCCAACAATTTGCGGTGTATACAAAGTACCAGAGCGCATTCCGCGTTCATGTCCACCGCCGTGTAGCTGAGGAGCCAATTGTACTCTAGGGTTCCGACGACGGACATACAGCGCACCAATACCCTTAGGACCGTATACCTTATGTGCTGTTAAAGACATAATGTCAATATTCATAGCTTGCACATCAAGAGGTATCTTGCCAATGGCTTGTGCAGCGTCGGTATGGAAAAGGATACCTGCATCACGACATTTTACCCCTATTTCTGTCAATGACTGCAACACACCAATTTCATTATTAGCAGCCATAACTGAAACCAGAATTGTCTCAGGACGAAAAGCTTTTTCCAACTCAGTTAGATCAATGAGCCCGTCTCGTTGGACTGGAAGTATTGTGATTTCAAACCCGAGAGATTTCAAATACTTACAGGGATCGAGAACTGCATTATGTTCAGTAGCAACAGTAATAATATGCTGTCCTTTTTGAAAATAAGCTTCCGCAACGCCTTTGATAGCCAAATTATTCGCTTCTGTCGCACCACTCGTAAAGACAATTTCTTCTGGTGTAGAGTTGATTGCATTTGCTAATGTGTTTCGTGCTTGTTTGACAGCTGCTTCTGCTTCCCAGCCATAAACATGACTGAAGCTAGATGGATTCCCAAAATTTTCAGTAAAGTAAGGTAACATTGCCGCAACGACCCGTTCATCTACAGGTGTAGTTGCGTGACAGTCTAAATATATAGGGCGTTGGGACATGATTTTCCTGAGTTGTGGCTATCGTGAGTCGTTGGTCATTTGTCCTCTTAAGCTATGACCTTGAGAAGATTCCGAGCCTTGGCTAGTGACCTGCTTACTCATATCATAAATCACAAGCAAATCCATTACGGTTGTGATCTTTTTTTCTGGCAATATTGCCATATAGAGAAACAGGAATGCTGCTAATACCATATTGCCAATTTATTCGCTTACAGGTTTCATGAGAAAGTAACTGGCGGATATAGACATCCCTCACTTCAAAGGCTTCGGTACAAAGCTTTGTCACCAATTCTTTATCTGCTCCCATACTTTCAGCCTTGCTTTGCAATGCCAATTGCTTGTAGTAAAAATTTGGGTTGTTCCCACACTGTATAACAAATTCAAATTTACTACCCTGAGTATCTTCAACTGGTACTGACACGATGAGGAATTCAGGGTCGAATTTAATATCAGAAATTTTAAGGTTCTTTTGCTCCCACCTCCAGATCTGATCATTGCTAGGATAAGCAAAGCTAGGTATTGCGCTAGTGAAGAAAAATACTGTGGCTAAAATGCTTAGAGCTTTCATTGGTATGCTGTACAAGAACTTTATGTTATTATTCCCATCCGTACAGAAAGAAGCACCAAGTGGATATGACTAATAATATGCGACGTGACTTTACCAACCGTGAAGACTTGGTAGCCTATCTAAAACAAGAGTTTCCTCAAGCAGCCAGCCGTGATAACCACATTAGTGAAACTATAGGTGGACGTGAAGCTGGCACAAAAGCTCTGCAAAAAGTGAATCCTAAAACCTACGCAAAAACACGTAATTTTTTCTCAGGTGCTGTAACGCGACTTTCCCCATACATTCGCTATGGTGTGCTTAGCTTGCGCGAAATTCGGGACTATGTTTTGGAGCGTGTACAGGATCAAGAAGACGCCACCAAACTCATTAACGAGTTAGGCTGGCGCGACTATTGGCAACGCTTATATGTCAAGCTAGGGGATGGAATCTGGCAAGATCAGGAAGAATACAAAACAGGCTACACTCCCAAAGACTACGCACCCAATTTGCCAATGACCATCAAACAAGCCACAACAGGACGAGTTTGCATCGACAGTTTCAGCCATGATCTCCGAGAAACTGGCTATCTGCATAATCACGCACGCATGTGGCTAGCAGCTTACATAGTCCATTGGCAGCGTATTCGTTGGCAAGCAGGAGCTAAGTGGTTTCTCGAACATCTACTAGATGGTGATCCAGCCAGTAATAATATGTCCTGGCAATGGGTAGCCAGTACCTTTAGCCAAAAACCCTACTTCTTCAACCGCGAAAATCTAGAACGCTACACGGAAGGCATTTACTGTCGTCAATGTCCTCTCTACGGTCATTGCGACTTTGAGGGGAGTTATGAAGAATTAGAAGCGAAACTTTTTCCTCAAGGGGAGTTTACCAGACAGCCTAATAGCCAAAGTTGGCAAAGCGGAAAGAAGCGTCGTTAAAATTCTTGGCTTCCTTGGCAAGGTGGTAATTTTTTATCAAAAAGTTCAAATTTCATGACTAACCCAATTATTTGGATACACGGCGACTGTCTAAGTCCGCAAAATCCTGCACTACAAGAATACCCCAACACACCCGCCATTTGGGTTTGGGACGATGCTTTGATCGAAGAATGGCAATTGAGCCTGAAACGCCTAACCTTTATCTACGAATGCTTACTAGAGTTACCCGTTGTTATTCGTCGTGGCGATGTTGCTCAAGAAATTTTAGCCTTTGCTAAAGAGCATAACGCTAACAAAGTTGTGACAGCAGAGAGTCCCAGTCCTCGTTTTGAAACAATTTGCAGTGCAATTGAAGGTTCTCTAGAATTGGAAGTCTTCGAGATAGAACCGTTTTTTGACTACGACGGTTATATCGACCTCAAGCGCTTCTCCCGTTACTGGAAAGTGGCTCAAAAATATGTGTTTGATTAGATTTTAGATTTTAGTGTTGTGATTTACTTTTTTGCTGCAAGGTTTGAGGTTGTTCAACTGATAGACCAGTAACTATTGCTACCTGCTCTAAGGATATACCAGTTTTCAGCAAGTTCATTGCTACTTATTGTAGAGCTTCAACTCTACCTTCAGCGATTCCTTGTTCCCGTCCTTGCTGCACAATATCTTGGTAAATTACTGACTCTTGATAATCTCTGTCCTCAACACTCGTCTAAATAAGAATTCGTAATTCGTAATTAATGAGGACAAATCTCTACATTTATTTACAGAAAATAAGAAATAGCTTTGTAAGACTATTTCAAATTCCTACATTGATTCTGGAGATAACTACGAATTACGAATTTCAAATTATAAACTACTGACTTACTCCTGATCTAAACGCAGCACTGCCATAAAGGCTTCCTGCGGGACATCCACCGTACCCACGGCTTTCATCCGCTTTTTACCCTTTGCCTGCTTCTGTAAGAGTTTCTTTTTACGACTAATGTCACCACCGTAACATTTAGCAAGTACGTCTTTTCTTAAAGCAGGAATATGTTCACTAGCAATAATCTTGCTACCGATCGCTGCTTGAATGGGCACTTTAAATTGATGACGGGGAATGAGTTCTTTGAGTTTTTCCGCCATAGACCGCCCAACGTTGTAAGCTTTATCACGATGGACAATCATTGCCAAGGAGTCTACTGGCTCACTGTTGATCATAATATCCAGCTTGACTAATGGATTTTCACGGTAGCCAATCAGGTGATACTCCATACTTGCGTAACCGCGCGATCGGGACTTCATTTGGTCGAAAAAGTCAGTGACAACTTCTGCTAAAGGCAACTCATAGGTCAGTGTTGTACGTCCTAGGGTGAGATATTTCATATCCTTGAAGACACCACGCCGATTTTGTGACAACTCCATCAGAGTGCCAACATAGGTTTCCGGCGTAATCATATCGACTTGGACGTAGGGTTCTTCAATTTTCTCTCGTTCATTGGGAGAGGGTAGGTGACTGGGGTTGTCGATATACAGTACTTCACCCTTATTCGTTGTCACCCTATAAACTACAGAGGGTGCTGTAATAATGAGATCGAGGTTATACTCTCGCTCTAGGCGTTCTTGCACAATTTCCATATGCAGCAAGCCTAAAAAGCCACAACGGAAGCCAAAGCCCATGGCGCTAGAAGTTTCTGGTTCGTAGTGCAAAGCTGCATCATTGAGCTTCAGCTTTTGTAGGGCTTCCCGCAAATCTTCAAATTGATCAGCATCTATAGGGAACATCCCACAGAACACCATTGGGTTAGCTTCTGTATAACCAGGCAAAGGTTCAGCCGCTTTAGCATTAGAAAGAGTGATCGTATCTCCTACCCGTGCATCAGCTACTGCTTTAATTGCCGCTGCTAAATAGCCCACTTCCCCAGCGTGAAGTTCCTCAACTTGCTTCTGAGTGGGGGAAAGTACCCCAAGTTCGTCAATTTCATATTCCTTGCCAGATACCATGAGGTAGATGCGATCGCCTTTTTTCAGGGTGCCATCCATAACCCGGAAATACACAATCACTCCTCGATAGCTGTCGTAGTAGCTATCAAAAATCAGCGCTCGTAAAGATTCGTTGATCGTATTTCGTGGTGGTGGAATCCGCTCCACAATTGCTTCTAAAATTTCATCAATACCAATTCCCTCTTTAGCAGATGCCAGAATTGCACCACTGCAATCTAAACCAATAATTTCTTCAATTTCGCTGATCACCCGTTCTGGTTCTGCTCCTGGCAAATCAATTTTATTTAAAACTGGGATAATTTCTAAGTTATGTTCCAGAGCTAAGTAGACATTTGCCAGAGTTTGTGCCTCTACACCTTGAGAAGCATCTACTACCAACAATGCACCTTCACAAGCAGCAAGACTGCGTGATACCTCGTAGGAAAAATCAACGTGTCCTGGAGTATCAATCAAATTCAGAACATATTGCTGACCATCTTTTGCTTGATAGTTCATCCGGGCGGCTTGTAGCTTAATAGTGATGCCACGCTCCCGTTCCAGATCCATGTTATCCAGAAACTGTTCCTTCATTTGCCGCTCGTCTACTGTGCCAGTGACTTGCAGCAAGCGATCTGCAAGGGTCGATTTCCCATGATCTATGTGAGCAATGATACAGAAATTACGAATGCGAGCTGCGGGAACGTCAGTCATATACTTATACTTATTTAGCTTTAGCAGCAACCAAGGAGAAAAGTGCAATATACTTAACGTATTTTAATGCTTTCTTCGCTAAGACGCTTCTTTTTGGTGTAGAGGTGAGAGAGTAAAGAAAGCAGGGTGAGTGCGACTAGTGACTATTGACCTGGTTTTAAGAGTTATTAGACAATAAACTTCCCTCTTTACTGTAAGACAGTTGAACTTTCAAAAATATATAAAAGTCTGTTCTTGGCTTCTGGGATTCATCACACGGGGGCGTACAATAAACATCAATGAGTACAAAACACAGATATCATGGGCTATTGCCCCCACAGTCGTCCTAATCTAGATATAGAAAGACTTTACAAAACCTTGGAAAAAACAAATTCAGAGTACATCACCTATGACTATGAAAGAGAAAGCTACCAATGGGGAGCAAAAACTAACTGAGAAGGTAGAAATTTCTATCCGTTTAGATTCCGAATTAGTAGAACAGATTCGACATCTGACCAATGATCCTAGCAAAGTCATTGAGGTGGCGATCCGCCAGTGGTTAAGGGGCGAAACCTCAAGAGATGATGAGCTAACACGTACACCGATTCGGAAACCTTTACCACCACGTGGAGAATGGAACGACTAAGCTAAACAATTTATCAGAACAGGAGGATTAAAAAATGTAAATTTTTCACTATTATATTTTCGAAAATGCTCGAAAAACTTAAACCCGCCCATTAACTCTGCCCAAGTTGTAAAAATCTATGCCAAACTTTTGGCAGCAATTAGCAACAATTGTGTAAATTGCTCTCTGTTCATCCAACTCTAGTCATGAGCATCACTGCTGATTCTCAACAGCCGAATATTGTGTCAAAAAATCAGGAACCTCTTACCAAACAAACTTGTGACTTATGGGCAAATTTAGGAGCCGAGTTGGTGTACACACAAGATGGGATAGGGCGTTACTTAACCTTTTATTGGCAACATAGTGAGAGTCTAGGGTTAAAGTCTGAGCAAATAGTTAAGAGTCTCAATGGAAAGCAAACTTTTGCTCCAGTAGACAAAAGCTCCTATCTGGAACGATTGCAACGAATTTTGAATAGTTTGACTCCAGAAAGATTTCAATGCTGGTTTAGCTTTAAACAAAAGTGGTACGAGTTCGAGTTGGTCATAAGTCCAATCATGCCACCAATGGGAAGTGCCGCGACAACGTTGTTGGTAATGGGAAGATTACTGCAATCTACAGTTACCACAACAGAAGTCAATGTGGCGACAAAAACGCCTGTACCGCAAGAAAATCTGGCTTTACGTCGTTCCCAACAACACCGAAAAAAGGTAAATCAAATTACCAGAAATATCCGGCGCACGTTGGATTTAGACATTATTTGGCAACAAACAGTAGACAATTTAGGGAAAGCTCTATCAATAGAACGCTGTATTATCTGTCCCTATGAACCTTCTCGCTCAAAAGTACAGGTGATCGCAGAGCATCACCGACCAGCAATTAGTTCTATCCTTGGCTTAGAAATAGAAATCGCCTCTGAGCCTACCTTTGCTCGTGCTTTAACCACCCTAGAACCAATTTTAGTAGACAATCCTCAACATCCTCAGTTAGAACAGCAAAGAATGTTAGTGGTTGCAACTTGCTATCAAGACCAACCAAATGGATTGATCGCTGTTACTTTACCTAACGAATGCGATGGGGTGACAGCAGATGAACTAGAGCTGGCAAAAGATGTCGCAGATCAACTAGGAACGGCGATCGCGCATGCTACTTTATACAAAGAATTGGAAGCAGCAAGTCAAAAAGCCGAAGAAGCTACCTGTCACATCCGAGAGTTTCTAGCCAATGTAACCCATGAATTACGAACACCACTTAACGGAATCATCGGATTTTTAAAGCTGATCCTAGAGGGTATGGCAGATGATCCAGAAGAGCAAAACCAATTTCTCCAAGAAGCTCATAAATCGTCTATATACTTGCTTGATATTATCAATGATATCTTAGACATTGCCAGAATTGAAGCAGGTAAAATGGAGCTGGAACTAGGCTCTGTCAAACTCAATGAGTTATTTAGTGATATAGATAGTTTCATTCGTCCTCAGGCAGAAAGTAGAAATCTCAGCTTCAATATGCATCCACCTGATACCTGTGATGAAATTATCGTTTATGGTGACTATCAACGCCTCAAACAGGTCATGCTAAATCTAGTGGGTAATGCGATGAAGTTTACCCATGAAGGTGGAATCACGGTTACTGCCGATGTGATACGCAAAAAGGTCATATTTCAAGATCAACAATTTCCTGGCATGGTAAGAGTGCGCGTGGCAGATACAGGGATTGGTGTTTCTTTAGATAAACAAGATAAACTCTTTCAACTCTTCTCTCAAGTGGATAGTTCCCGTACCCGTCAGTATGGTGGTACTGGGTTAGGCTTGGCAATATCTCAGAAGCTCGTAGAGGGAATGGGTGGTGAAGTGAATTTTTACAGTCTAGGTGAAGGACTTGGATCAACAGTCACATTTACAGTACCACTGTATCAACAACCAGTGATGGTTTCAGCATCAGAAAACAATTCACAAGATTAAGTTATTGGCCGTTAATACTGAGCTGTCCAAGGTCAACTAACTATAGATTAAACTGAGAAAAGAGAAGTCAAATTGGTAATATGACACATCCAACAACAGCCCGCGAGTTATTCCAAACCGCTTACGAAAGTCGTTACACCTGGGATGAAAACTTTCCTGGCTACAGTGCAGATGTGCATCTGGTACAGGGAGATGAAGTTTACACAGGAAAAATTCGTATTAACCACGACATGAGCGTGGAAGTTACGGGTGTTGCAGATGAACAGGTGCAAGAAGGGATCTACACTCAGTTGCGCGATATCGTCACCCATCGTAAACGCAATTCTTTTGAGCAGTCTCATGGTAAGCATGAGTTTAACTTAGGTCAAGAAGATGCAACTGGAGCCATCGAGATTTTAGTCAAGGGTGACTCCATGGGTTCTAACTATAAAATCCGCGGTCGAGAAATATGCCAAGTTAGTCGAGTTATGGGACGTATGGCTTTTGTGATTGATACTCATGAAAGTATCGACACGGGTTCAGGCTATATTGCAAGTCGCTATGATGCGATTTTCCGTAACGCGCAGACAAATGATGTCACCAGCGTTCTCAAATTTGAGGACACATATGAAAAAATTGGCGAATACTACATTATGACCAAGCAAGTCGTGCAAGAGTATAAAGATGGTAATCGTACCACAACTGAGTTTAGCTACTCTAACATCAAGCTACTCGAACCAGTCACTGTGTAGTTGTTGGTCATGCATCATTTGTCATTTGTTAAAGACAAATGACAAATTACCATCAACCTTCAATTCGATCTAGGATCAAGTTAACAAACCTTGAAGAAAGAAATTTATTTTTGAGCCATAGAGGTCTATAAAATATGGAAAACACGCAACAGTTGGCACTGACACCAGAAAACGTCGAAACAGTTTTAGATGAAATGCGTCCCTATCTTATGTCTGATGGTGGAAATGTAGAACTTGTAGAAATCGACGGCCCTGTTGTCAAACTGCGGTTACAAGGTGCTTGTGGTTCTTGCCCCAGTTCTACAATGACTCTAAGAATGGGTATTGAGCGTCGCCTCAGGGAATTTATTCCAGAAATTGCAGAAGTTGAGCAAGTGGTGTGAAAAGTTAGGAGTTAGGAGTTATGAGTTATGAGTTATGAGTCTTATACTAACTCCTAACTTGTAACTCTGAACTCCTCACTGCTCTTATGTCTTATCCACTTTATGTCGCTTTTATCTGGCATCAGCATCAACCGTTGTACAAATCTCCTAGCCGAGACGTTTCGCTTCACACTCAACACTATCTCTTGCCTTGGGTACGGTTGCATGGGACAAAAGATTATCTAGATCTGGTGCTCATCCTAGAGCGCTATCCTCAATTACATCAGACAGTGAATTTGGTGCCATCACTCATATTGCAGCTGGATGATTACATTGCTGGCACTGCCTTTGACCCCTACTTAGAAGTCAGCTTAACACCCACAGAACAACTGACTCTCCAGCAACGAGCATTTATTATCCAACACTTTTTTGATGCCAATCACCACACCCTCATTGATCCTCACCCCCGCTATGCTCAGTTGTACCAACAGAAACATGAACAAGGGGATGCCTGGTGTTTAGCTAATTGGCAACTCCAAGATTATAGCGATTTACTAGCTTGGCATAATCTGGCATGGATTGACCCCCTATTTTGGGATGATCCAGAAATTGCAACATGGTTGAAGCAGGGACGCAATTTCACCTTAAGCGATCGCCAACGAATTTACTCTAAGCAAAGAGAAATTCTTAAAAGAATAATACCACAACACCGGAAGATGCAAGAAGCTGGGCAGCTTGAGGTGACAACCACGCCCTACACCCACCCCATATTACCTTTGCTAGCTGATACAAATTCCGGTCGGATAGCAGTGCCAAATATGACTCTGCCTCAGTATCGCTTTCAGTGGGCAGAAGACATTCCTCGACATTTACAAAAAGCTTGGGAATTGTATGAAAATAGATTTGGTCAGCCACCACGTGGTTTGTGGCCTTCAGAACAATCAGTCAGTCCCCAAATATTACCGGATATTATCAAACAAGGATTTAAGTGGATTTGCTCCGATGAAGCTGTTCTAGGGTGGACATTGAAGCACTTTTTCCATCGTGATGGTGCAGGGAATATCCAAGAACCAAACCTACTCTATAGACCATATCGCCTAGAAACACCAGCCGGTGATGTGTCTATTGTGTTTCGCGATCATAGGTTATCAGATTTGATCGGCTTTACTTACAGTTCTATGCCGCCAAAACAAGCAGCAGCAGACCTAGTTGGTCACTTGGAGGCGATCGCGCGCATGCAAAGGAATTACCAACCAGAACAACCATGGTTGGTAACAATCGCCTTGGATGGTGAGAACTGCTGGGAATTCTATCCTCAAGATGGTAAACCTTTCTTAGAGGCGTTGTATCAAACCTTAAGTAACGAACCACATTTAAAACTTGTCACAGTCTCCGAGTTTCTAGAAAAGTTTCCCGCCACAGCAACCATTCCTGGAGAAAAACTACACAGTGGTTCTTGGGTAGATGGTAGTTTCACAACCTGGATTGGAGATCCTGCAAAAAATCGCGCTTGGGATTACCTAACTCAGGCTAGAATTATGCTTGCAAATCATCCAGAAGCAACAGAAGAAAACAACCCAGATGCATGGGAAGCGTTATACGCAGCAGAAGGGTCTGACTGGTTTTGGTGGTTTGGAGAAGGACATTCATCAAATCAAGATGCGATGTTCGACGAGTTATTCCGCTCACATTTGTGTGGCATTTACCAAGCGTTGAATGAACCTATACCCCCCTATCTCAAGCAACCTGTTGAAGTCCACGAAGCACGACTAGATCACCGACCACAAAGCTTTATTCATCCTATGATTGATGGTCTAGGTGATGAGCAAGATTGGGATAAAGCTGGACGCATAGAAATAGGTGGATCGCGTGGAACAATGCACAACAACAGTCATATCCAGAGGTTATGGTATGGAGTAGACCACTTAAATTTCTACCTCCGGGTAGATTTATTATCTGGCATTCAATTAGGGCGAGATTTGCCAGCAGAGTTGAATTTGCTTTGGTTTTATCCTGATAGAACAATGCATAATAGCCCTATTCCTTTAGCTGAAGTGCCAGATAAAGCCCCTGTTAATTACTTATTTCACCACCATCTAGAAATTAATTTGCTCACCCAATCGGTTTATTTTCAGGAAGCACAAGAGCATTTTCAATGGCACCCACGTGTCAGTCGCGCTCAAGTTGCTTTAAACAAGTGCTTAGAAATAGCGGTACCTTGGGCAGATTTACAAATTCCTCCCGATTATCCTCTACGTCTGATTTTAGTGCTTTCAGATGAAGGACGTTTCTGCAACTATTTGCCAGAAAATGCTTTCATTCCTATTGAAGTCCCATAGCTGCAGAGGCGTAGCAGTGCTACGTCTCTACACCAACCTAATTATAAAAAATATCCCCAACCTTTTTTAATAGGAAAAGTTGGGGAAAAATTGCCAGATTCCTATAAGCGATCGCCTCTACAACGAGGGAATGTCATCATCTCAGAAATTAGCCTTGAGGTTTCACTTGACGTGCCATGTCTAGAAAAGAATTCATATTTGCACCAGGACGACGACGTCCGTTAGAACTCGTGGGTATCAAATATTTTGGTGCAAAGGTCGTTTCGGTTGGCTGTTCTGGGGTTGGGGCTTTTGCCTTTTTGGCTGGTTCAAGCTGAACACCTTGAGCCGTTTGTACTAACTGGACTTCTTTAGCAGATTTTGCTTTGCTCTTAGCCGTAGATTTTTGCTTACCATTAGCTGTTTCTGGAGTATTTTCTACAATTGTCTCCACTGCTTTTTTCGCATTGGATGTTACTGTTTCTGCCACTTTCTGACTATTGGTTGTTGCTGTTTCTGCTACTTTTGATGCTGTTGTTTCTACTGCTTTCTTAGCATTTAATGCGGCTTTTTTCGCGTTTTCTAGCTTTTCTTCACTGTCTTCTTTGAGTTCTAGATAGAAGCTGTCTTGTTTACCACCGAAAAGACCAAAAATGAAGCTCACAATTCCGGAGAAGAAATTCACAATTCCAGAGATTAAACTTTTGATAAAACCGATCATTACAACTGCTCCTGCCCTTTAAATTCTGATGTGTGACCGCAATCCTGAGAAAAATTACGGAATATTGTTACATGTTTATCAAGATATACTTGATTTATTTTTATGGCTGTGAATCCTAAATCTAGGTAACAACCTCATTTTTTTGAGTTTATCAAGTTATCAACATTGTTCTAACAGCACAAGCTTAGGGCTCTAAATTATAAGCTGTAAATACTTGTAGCCTGTATATTGATCTGAATATTAGTCAGACTTAATTATTCAATTTTACTGTAACTCAGAGCAAGATTTTCCAAGCCCGCTTTACAAAACTTAATAATTACTTTCACAATTGAGTTTTCAGCTTGAAATGCTGGGTTGTTGGTGCCAGCATAGAGAGTGTCATAGTCTATTGATAAATAATGATGAGAATCTGTTAAGTTTTTATAAAGATTAGATTAAGTTATATTCTTTATATATGGACAATGACATTGAGCAACGTAACCCTGTGCTATTGGTGCATGGCATTTTTGACACAGGTCGAGTGTTCGATAAGATGATTCCCTATTTGAAACAAAAGGGTTGGGTGGTGCATGACCTAGATCTAGTACCCAACAATGGTCATGGAGCTCTTGATCAATTAGCACAACAAGTTGCTGATTATGTTGAAGCTACCTTTTCACCACAACAACCTATAGATTTGGTTGGTTTTAGTATGGGCGGCATTGTCAGCCGTTACTATGTCCAGAAATTGGGAGGCATAAATCGTGTGCAACGCTTTATCACCCTCTCTGCCCCAAATCATGGCACTTGGATTGCCTTTTGTCATCAAGGTCATGGCTGTATGCAGATGCGTCCCAACAGTCCTTTTTTACAGGATTTAAATCGAGATGTGAGTCAGCTCAAGCAGATAGACTTTACTTCTATTTGGACGCCCTATGATTTGATGATTCTTCCTGCAAATAGCTCACAGATGCCTGTAGGACGGCAAGTCATAGTGCCAGTTTTAACTCATGCTGGGATGCTAACAGATTCAAGAAGTCTAGCAGCTGTCGCAGAAGCATTAGCAACACCTGTTAACAGCAAACAGCTAACACTGAACAGTTAACAGTCGTTTTTTAGACGTTTAGCTGTTGGCGTTGATAGAGAGACCAGTATAGACCTTTTTGTTGTAAAAGTTCTGTATGAGTTCCACGCTCGGCGATTATACCCTTTTCTAAAACCAAAATTAAGTCAGCACGCTTCAAAGGGGCAAAACGATGAGCAATCAGAAATACAGTGCGGTTAGCTGAGACTTGGTGTAGGTTTTGTAGAACTTGCTGTTCTGTTTCACTGTCCAACGCACTTGTTGCTTCATCCAGAATTAAAATTGGAGTTTGTGAAAGAAAGAGTCGGGCTAAGGCAATACGTTGCCGTTGTCCACCAGATAATGCTGTTCCTCGTTCTCCGACATTAGTTTCATAACCGTGGGGTAATTGACTAATAAAGTCGTGAGCAACAGCTAGTCTAGCAGCTTCTACAACTTGCTCTGAGGTAATATCAGGATTCCCAAGAGTGATATTTTCCAAGATAGAAGCATTGAATAAAAAGTCTTCTTGGAGAACTACACCAATTTGTTGGCGTAGCGAGGCTAGATCAGCGCTTTTAATATCAAAGCCATCAATGAGAATACGTCCAGATTCAATTTGATAAAGGCGTTGTAAAACCTTAGAAAGTGTGCTTTTCCCAGAACCACTGCGTCCCACAATACCGACAAAGTGCCCTCTTTGTGCAGTGAAGGAGATTCCTTTGAGAACAGGTTCAGTCTGTGCACGGTAGCGGAAGAAGACTTGTTCAAAAGTCACTTGACCTTTGAGGTCTGGTAAAACTAAACCAGTGCCTGGTTCAGCTTCTGGAGCAACATTGAGGATATCACCGATGCGGTCTACCGAAAGCAGAACTTGTTGAAGATTTTGCCACAGCTGTACTAAGCGTAAAAGTGGTCCTGTAACTCTACCAGAAAGCATTTGAAAGGCAACCAACTGACCGATAGTCAATTTATGATCGATGACTAACTTTGCTCCAAACCAGAGAATGAGTAAGTTGGAAAAATTGGTCAGAAAATCGCCAATATTGGTGCTGATGTTCGAGGTGGTAGAGGCTTTAAACCCTGTGCGGATGAATCTGGCAAACAAACCTTCCCAGCGATCGCGTGCAACTGGTTCTGCTGCATGTGCTTTGACAGAGTGAATACCAGTGATTGTCTCCACCAGAAACGATTGACTATCAGCACTGCGGTTAAATGTTTCGTTCAGCCAGTTACGAAGAATTGGTGTTGCGAAGAGTGTTAACGCAGCAAATAGGGGTAGTACCGCTAACGCAACCAAAGTCAGAGAAATATTGTAATAAAACATCAATGCTAAGTAGACCACAGCAAAGATGCTATCCAAAATGACAGTTAAGGCTGTACCAGTCAGAAATTGGCGAATTTGTTCCAGTTCCTGAACTCGTGCGACTGTATCTCCAACCCGCCTTGACTCGAAATAAGCTAAAGGCAACCGCATCAAGTGGCGAAACAGCTGCGCTGATAGACTCAGGTCTAGGCGACGGGCAGTATGGGTAAAGATAAACAGCCTTAAAATACCAAGTATCGCCTCAAACACTGCCACAAATAAAAGTGCAATTGCCATGACATCGAGAGTTGGTAAACTCTCCTGCACCATGACTTTGTCAATGACAACCTGTGTGATGAGTGGTGTCGTTAATCCCAAAAGCTGTAGGGTAAAAGATGCTAGTAAGACTTCTACTAGTAATCTTCTATACTGCAAAATTGCTGGAACAAACCAACCAAGGTTAAATTTTTCTTGCTTTTGGATCAGTTCTACTTGCCAGAGTTGACCATTCCAGCAAGTCTCTACCACTGATTGTGGTACGCTTTCACAGGCACAACTAGAGCTGAGGGGATTGGCGATGGTCAAGCGATCGCCCTTAACCCCATAAGCTACCACCCAAGTTGGTTTTGTATTTCCCTCATCCCATAACAACAAAGCAGGGAAAGACAATTGTCGCAGATCACTCCAACTCACTTGTAACTGCCGCAGCACAAATCCTAACTTTTCTGCTGCTTCCACAAGGTTTTTTGGCCTCTGTCCTCGAAGCTGACGACTTGCCCACTCCAGTTGCACGGGATTGTCCAAATGTTGTGCCACCATTGTTAAGCATGCAGCAGCTGTGTTCAAGCTTGAGACAAAAGGATAACCCGATACAGTTTGAGAATCAGAAGTGGTAAGCATCGGGGGAATGGAAGCAATTTCTTCCATTGGTCCTTCCTTCCCTCTCGCCTCTTCCCTACCTTGCCAAAAATCCTCAATCTGGGGGGTGGAAAATTCTGCCAATGCTGCTGCTTGCCAACGTACTACTATGACCTCCTTACTTGCTGCGACAGCTTTGCACTCTACAGGAAATTTTTTTAAGTCACCAAACCAATCACCTGCTTGTAGCGCTGCCAATGGTTTACCAAGGCCTTCTTCTCGCAAACGCACTTTACCAGAAATAATTAAGAATTGGTAACCAACCGCGTCCTTAGGCCATATTTTTTCTCCCAGACGAAAAAGCTGAGTCTCTGATTGGTCTTGCAATTGACCTTGTTGTTCAGGAGTTAACCAACACAAGGGTGGTTGATGCCAAGGTAAAGAAGCTAGCACCCTTGTTTGTGGAGATTCATCTTTCAGAGATTTTAGTTCACTTGCAGTTTCACCGTCAGCTTTTGAATTTTCTCTGCTAGCCATTTCTCAAACAACTCATTTTGTAGTGCTTGCTTTAGTTGAGTATCTTCCAACGACGCTGACAGAAATTGTTCTACACGAAACAATCCATAACGTTCTTCTAACTCTATTGGTCCTATCACTTTGCCAGGACTAGCCACATCAATAGCTGCTCTTAGTATATCTGGCATTGTTCCCCGGCTAACAGGTCCCATCATCCCGTTAACAATTTTGTCATCTGCTAGCGAATATTCTCTAGCGAGTTGTTCAAAACTGGCTCCTTCTTCGATTTGTGCCTGTAGCTCTTCAGCTAATTCCCTATTATCAACAATAATTCGCGAGAGGATCACTCGATCCAGAAAAATTTTGCGTTCAATGAAAAATTCTTGCAGTTTTGGTTCTGTAATCGCTGCTTTTAGTTTTTCTAATTTAAAGCCAAAAGCGACTTTTGAGTGAAAGGTAGCGTAATCTGTACCATTATTCTTGAGCCAGTCTTGAAAACTTTGGGGGTCAGTTAATTGATTCTTCAGACGAAAATCAATAATTGTTTGTTCTGTTACAGCAGGACTAATGAAAATATCTTCTCGTGTTTGTATTTCCTGTTCAATCACATACTGGCGGAGAACATCTCCAATGAAGTGTCCCAATTTTCCAGAGACTTGCAGATACTTTACTGCTTGCCTAAAAGAAATGGATTGGTCATCGATGGTCAAAAACGCTAACGATTCCATGAAGTCAACAAGTAAAAAAAACTAAAAAAAATATAAAATGCTTGAACAACTTGTATTGCATCGTAATTGACATATAGATAGCAAGGCTGCTAGTGCAATCCTATGCGCTCATCGGGCAAAGCGGCAACTGACTCATTAGTTATATACAAGCACTTATCGACTAGAGAGAGACTATGATAGCACTACACTTGCCCACAACCAAGCCAACAACATTGCCACGCCCGCTCCTATTAGGGTATTCAAAATATTAACCAATTCATTAGTCAACCAGCTAAAACGCGATTGTAGCGTTGCCCCAATCACACTTTCTAAATTGGTAGCAATCAAAGCGGCCACGACACACCACAGAACACCCACTAAATCAGTTAAACCGACTTCCCAACCAATGAGTGCTTGGACAACTGACGCAACCACACCTGCAAGAGTTCCTTCTAAGCTTACCGCACCTTCTGTTCCACGTGGCACTGGTTGTAAAGTAGTGATTAAAAAAGTGCGTTTACCGTAAGCTTTGCCCACTTCACTGGCACAAGTGTCAGAAAGCTTGGTACTGAAACTTGCTACATAGCCCAACAAGAGTAGCGAGTAGGGAGTGAGGGTATGAGAGAGTGAGGAGTTGGGCAGAATTCCCCAATCTATCATCCCTACACCCAAAGCACACAGCGCCGCAGTTAAAGCTGAACCCCAGACATTCTCTGGTCCTCTTGCCCCAGATCGCTTTTCTGCAATTCCTTCTGCTTCCTTTTGTTTGATACCAATACGTGTGACCAAAGAACCAACAAGAAAATAGAACGCGACCACAGCATATCCTTGCCAACCGAGGGTTCCCCAAATGAGAACACCCAGTACCCAAGCATGAAACACACCAGATGGAGTGAGCAACTTTTTGGGAAGAATCCAAACTACACCCAATAAAATTGCATTCAATCCAACTCCAAATAACCAGGGATTCACAGAATCAATTAGAGATAAAGGTAGCATGAGAAGCTTTCCTCAAGTTTTTATCAATGTATTAACAGAATACCAAAGTAAGAATTTGATTGATCCATGACTGTCAAAATCCCAGATTAAGTATATGTTTATGCAATACATCTGTAAGATTATAGTTCTATAGTTCCGCAAAGAATAGTGATATTTATAAACGCAACTTCTTATTAGGTCTCATCTTTGAGTTTCTCGCTTGACAGACTATCAATTCAGCTATAATGTGACTGTCTGTATGCGTGATTATGTAATGTTACTAGCCTTTCTCTGTAAAGGGAGGCTATTGCATCAGTATGACAGTTTTATCTATACATTTCCTATCAAAAAGCTCCTACTTCAATTTCATAAGTAAATGAAGATTGGGTGAACAAATTGTATTTTTTTGGTAAAAAAAAGGACTTTTTTTTTATTTCTTAATAAAAAAATAATGATAGATCTTGATAGAATCTATACCTTCAGTTTGTTGTAATACTTAGAGTATGAATGTTACTACCAACTCTTCATATGCAAATAAAGATGATCTTGCTATAAATCACCAAGTATTTGCTTACAAGGTAAATGGCAAAGAAAATGACTTATACAGCTTCACACTTCAAGGTCGTAGCAGTTTAAACCTTTACCTTGAGGAGTTGGATACAGATGCTAACATGCAGTTGATTCGTGATACCAAAGATGATGATGTAGTTGATGAAGGTAGTGTAATCGCCGACACTCAATCAATTGAAACAACCTTAGATGCAGGCAAATATTACATCCGAGTTAATACGAACAGTGACTCAACAGCCAAATATAAGTTAACTATTTCGGCAACATCTTATGATGATGCTGAAAACACTCACGATATTATCATTGATTTCAATAGCAATGACTACTATCGCTTGAGTGATAACACAACAAGTTATTTCCAATTGATACCCAATAACTTGGGTTCTGATGCAGATGTCCAGACAGACACTAATGGCAATATCTTTACTGATTCCTTTAGAGTGGGCATTGCAAGTGAATTTAATAACGATACCCTAGATGAAAGGAACTCGAATGTACAAACTTCTCTAGACAATAACAACGTCAGTGATAACAACCCAGTTTTATCAACAACTCCCAGTACTGGTACACCATCAAGTTCTACTCCACAAAGTAACTCGTCTAATGTTGCCTCTGTAAGTACATCCCCCACTCTTGGTGGTACACGCATTGTCCAGGGAACTCTCAAAGCCGATACATTTACTTTTCAGGCAGGTTATAAACTTACAGTTATTTCTGGAAATGGGAACGTTGATTTTGGTAGTGGTGCAAGAGACTTATTAGATTTATCGCAGGTTTCTTCTAATACAGTCACAATTAACCTTGCAGACACAGCAAGTGGAGGTGTACTTTATAATCCCGGTAATGGCACTCGCTTATTTGACGCTATCACCTTGAGCGATAACAGCGAAATTTTGTTTGAGGGTGTCGAAACTATTAAATTTGCAGATACCACTATTGATTTATCAATAACACCCAATGACCCCCTGTTTAATCAACAATGGAACCTTGGCATCATGGATGTCCCTGATGCATGGCGCTTCACTACAGGTTCAAACAAAGTTTTGATTGGCATTGAAGATACAGGGTTAGGAACTAATAGTAGTGGTAATATTCACTCTGATCTTCGGTCAACAATTGTTGTTGGTAACAACTATTTGGATGAGTCATCAAGTTTCTCTCATGGTACCCTCGTTGAAGGAGTGATAGCAGCTTCTAGTAACGATGGTATAGGGATAGCTGGTATTAACTGGAATTCTGATGTTGAGATGATTGATGTTGTAGGTGGTGATTCAGGAGATTACAATTTGGCAAGTGCGACACAGGCACTGCTTAATCAAGCAAATAGTAAAGGTCAGCGTTTGGTCGTTAATCTCAGCTTAACTGGTGGTGATTCACCTGCCTTTGATCAGCTGATTGCTAATAATCAAAATACAGCATTGTTTGTGATTGCTTCCGGTAATGAGAACAAAAATAGTCTTGACAGTCCTGCTGATTTAGCCAAGAAGTACAATAATGTGATTGCGGTAGGTGCTTCTTGGGGTAATACCGACTATTATGGCAATCCAACAACACCAGGAACACGTATTTCATATTCCAATTGGTGGGGTTCTAACTACGGCGATGGTCTAACTTTAACAGCACCTTCCGAGTACGTCTCAACAACAGCTACTCGTACCACATCATCTTCTCAATTTAATTTTAGCTATGGTGGTGATTACGGTAGCCTTTTTAATGGAACTTCTGCAGCAGTGCCAAATGTGACAGGAGTTGCTTCATTGATATGGAGTGTTGATCCAAATTTAACGGCAACACAGGTTAAGTCGGTTTTAACATCAACAGCCTACGACTTGGGTGCGTCAGGGTATGACACAGTTTATGGCTATGGGTTGATTAATGCTGATACTGCTGTGCGACGAGCGATCGCTCTTTCTAGAGGTGCAGCATAAGTTACTCTTGAAAAGACGGTAATTACATATACTAAGATGCTTAGACTCTCAAAAAAACTAGGCGTCTTAGTTTTATGGTGTCGCATTTTTTTAAGGGCGAATAGTTTGTCCTTAAAATTAAAGAAATTTTCTATTTTCATGATGCTTATTTGTAAATTAACTATCAATTTCTTATAAATTAAAATATTAATTTTTTAGTAAAGGATAAAAATTCCCAAAACCTCTCTTCCGAAAGGTTTTATAAGTTCATGCTGCGAAAAAAAGATTCAATTCTTTCAGGAAGAAATACTCATGCCCATTAATTATACTAGTAATAATCTTTTGTCTAATAACGGGCTAAATATTACTCCTATTTTCTCAAATAGTTACTTAGGTTGTAGCACCAATCATAGCTTAGATTTCAGTAATTATAGTAGTTATAGCTCAGGAATCAGTGATTTCGAGACGGATACTAATCAGCTGGTTACTACAACTCCTATTAGTAGTGGAACGTATAACTCCGTCTCTGGTTATGGCTTAATTAATGCAGCTTCAGCTGTAGCTCAAGCTGCTGGTCAAAGTACCTTTTCTGATGTTCCTAATCTTGGTGGTAATAATTGGGGACTTGACCAAGTAAAAGCTCCAGAAGCTTGGGCAAAGGGATACACAGGTAAAGGTGTTGTTGTTGCTGTTTTAGATACTGGGGTAGATTATAACCATGTAGACTTAAAAGACAATATCTGGACAAATCCTAACAATGATGCAGCGCAAGGATATGCTAATGATATTCACGGCTGGAATTTTGTAGACAACAATAATAACGTCCTAGATACATCTCAAATCGGTCATGGGACTCATGTTGCTGGCATCATTGCTGGGGAGAATAACAATTTTGGTGTGACTGGCGTTGCTTATGATGCCAAGATTATGCCAGTTAAGGTTTTAGACAACTCTGGTACTGGCTCCTACAGTTCCATAACAAAAGGCATTTACTATGCTGTGGATCACGGAGCTAATGTGATTAACTTGAGTTTAGGTGGTGCTTATCCTAACAGTTCTCTAGAGTCAGCTATTAAATACGCCAGTAGCAAAGGGGTCGTTGTTGTCATGGCAGCGGGCAATGATGGTGATAATACACCAGATTATCCTGCAACTTATGCCAAGAATTGGGGACTAACAGTTGGGGCAGTCGATCAAAATAAAAATTTAGCTGATTTCTCTAATCGTTCTGGATCTGACTCTCTTGCCTACGTCACTGCTCCAGGGGTGAATGTTTACTCTACAATTCCTGGTAATAAATACACCACTTACAGTGGTACATCTATGGCAACTCCTTATGTTACTGGTGTCGTTGCTTTGATGCTCAGTGCTAATCATAATTTGACCGATGCTCAAGTCCGTCAAATTGTCACTCAGACAGGAGAAAAGAGCAAACAAGCGTCAACTTCTAGCGTGCAATCTAGTTCTACAATCAATAGCATGATGTCCAGTACAAGTTTTAGTGCCAAACCTGTAGCCGAGAATAGCAGGGAAAGTTCCAGCGAATATATAAGTTTTGCAGATGATAGCATGACTGCTAGCTCTACAATTGTGAGTAACAATATGTTTATGAACTTACATCTTTGGTCAGAATTTTTGAGTAACAGCCAGGATACTCTGAGCGATAATAGTATGAGCTACAGCATTAGTAGTGATGATAATACTGATACCGCAAACATCACCCTACTTGAAGAGTATCGGGAATGGCTGAGCAAAACAAGCTCAAAGACAATTTAGCTTTCTTCAATTTGGTTAGTAGTGAGCGGGTGAAATCTCACTACTAGTCGAAGTGCAAAGTTTGAGAATTTCAATAGAATTAATAAAAAATTTAAAGTTATGTGTTTATGAAACAAAGATTATTATTGCTTAGTAATTCAACTAAGTAAGTCGTGGGAAAAATTTATAAGTATGTAACAAATAATTAAGTAGAAGAATTAGAGTTAAATCTGACACGTTGTGTACTGTAGTTTCCCTTCTCCCCTCTTGTTTGAACTCCATCCATCACAGCATAAGCAAGGTCTAACTCATCCTCAAAAGTTTTCGAGGCTAGTTCATCTTTTTTAAGGTGTTGCCACTCCAATTCAATTGGGTTCATTTCCGAGCAATATTTGGGTAAAAAGAAGATGTACAAACCCATGTCTTCCCACTTTGACCATAATTGTTTTACTTCTTTACACCTGTGTATTGGGCCGTTATCTTGTACGATGACTCTGATACGTCCTGTTTTTTGCGCTTCTTGAGCTTCTCGTTCCATCATTTGTATATAAGATTTGCGTGAAACACCCCCAATCACCAGCCCGTACACAAAACTCATTAATGGTTGAAGAAACCAAATAATACTGAGTCTTCGACCTCGACGCTGACTCTGCTCTAAACGTTTTTGTTCACCTCGAAAATAATAGCTGTAACTAGGTTCACTCCAAGCACAAAAACCTGATTCATCCATATACTTTAAATCGATTTCTCCAGCCGCCGCAGACAATTCCAGCATTTCTAAATCGGCTTGTTTGATGTGTTGTAATACTGGGTCTTGTTTTCTTTTATGGCTTTTTCTGGTTCGTTTCCAGATGATCCCCTTTTTTTTAGTACCTGCCTTAGCCAGTCAGGACTTAACTTTACTGAACGTTCTTTTTCTAATTTTTGGGCTAACTGAACGCTGTTATATGTACGTGGTTCTTGCTCTAAACATTGTTCTAAGAACACCATGTCGGCTTCCGCCCACCTTGATTTTCCTCCCCGCCCTGGTTTCTCCCAAAGCCCCTCTAAACCTAACTTCTCCCATTTATGCAAAACTTCTCGAACTGTTTGTGCTGTCCAACCAAAATGAGCCGCTATCTTTTCTACATACCAACCATGTGCGCTCAATCGAATCACTTCTGCTCTGTCTTTCACTTTCTGGGGTACTTCTGCCGTTCTCAGGTTGAAAAGAGTTTTATCTTGTTCTTTGGTGAGAAACACCCTTAAACGACTGCCCATATCCCTTTTTCCTTCGTAAAGACATTATACGTATTTACTTATCTTTACACAGTTTGGTTTTTTCACCTCGTTCTACTTAATCTTGGTGAAGATTATTTATTGTATGCTCGTCAAGAAATTAAAAAATTTTTAGGTGAAACTGTCAAAAAGATATTATTTATACCGTTTGCTGGTGTAACTTCAACTTTTGAAGAGTACACTGAAAAAGTTAGGCAAGTATTTAAAACTATAGGTTACGATACTGAATCTCTTTATCAAGATAAGAATTATCGTGAATTGCTTTCAAATGCAGAAGCCATAGTAGTTGGAGGTGGAAATACTTTTCATCTAGTTCATTGGTTACATAAAACCGGAGTAACTGAAATCATAAGCAAAAAGGTAAATAACGGAACACCTTACATTGGATGGAGCGCAGGATCAAATATTGCCTGTCCTACAATCAAAACAACCAATGATATGCCAATCATTGATCCCATAAGTTTTAGTGGATTGAATTTAGTTCCTTTTCAGATCAATCCTCATTATACAGATGAGGTTATTCCAAATCACAAGGGAGAAACAAGAGAACAAAGGATTAAAGAGTTTTTAGTTGTCAATCCAGAAGTTTATGTAGTTGGTTTAAAAGAAGGAACTATGTTGAAGATTGAAGGCTCATCTATGAAATTGATTGGTAGTCAGACCATGCGTCTATTTAAGTTTGAAGAACCAGTTATTGAATATAATTCAACCTCCAACCTCGATTTTCTGCTCAATTAGTACAAAAAGGCAATTGAATTTATATTCGAGTCTCAGAATCCCGGTTTTTTTGAAGAAACCAGGATTCTCGTTTCTCACGAATGATTTAGGTGCTATACAAAGTATGAATTAGTAATTATGTAAACGATGCTCATTGTGCGATACATTTGCTCTACGGTTGTACCGTTGATAGTGTCGCCGAGTTTCTTGGTGATTATAACCATAGTGATGCCCGCGGTCGTAATGATAGTTATTACAACGATGGTGTCGGCAATACTCATAACGGGATTCAGCATTAGCATTTGGTGAGAGAGCTACTAAAGAGCCAGCACCAACAACAACTGTGAGAAGGGCAAGAGTGATATTCTTCATAAACTTTTTATCCGAAAAGCTATTATTTTTTCTATAGACCAAAAACAATGTCAAAATGTGCCCTCTGTTGAGCAAGCATTTTTGAGAAGATGGGATGAGATTGTCAGGCTGGCATCAATTTTTGAATGCGCGGCGGTTCCTCTCCAAGCCAATCGGGATTCTGAGCCGTACTGTCAAAAATAGATGTGGTTTTGAATGGCTCAAACTCACCAGTTAACGCTACTTTTGATGTTTTAGCTAACAATGACTGCAATTGCTGCTCATTCATCGGCTGGAACGTACGCACTGCTTCAAACGCTTGAGCGAGAATATCCATGCTGTCCATTCCCGTGATCACTACCGATGTAGGCAGATTCAAAGCATAGTGTAAACACTCAATTGGCGTTACCGTCTTTGATTTTAAAATAATCCCATTTGCCATGCTTTTCATACCAAGAACGCCAATCTTCTGTTTGACCAGTTCTGGCACAACTAATTTCTCGAAACTTCGATAGTGAGCATCCATCACATTAAGTGGCATCTGAGCCGTATCGAACTTAAACCCATGCTCATCGGCAACTTCAAGCATATGCAAATGAACATGAGGGTCTTTGTGCCCTGTGAACCCAATGTATCGGAGCTTGCCAGCTTCACGCGCCTCAATCAAGGCAGCATGTGCTCCTTCTTCATCAAAAACTCGATGTGGGTCTTCGTAGCGGATAATTTCATGGTACTGGACGAGATCAATGTGATCAACTTGCAAGCGTTGGAGAGATTCATCTAGTTGTTTTGCTGCTTGTTTTTTGGATCGACCGTCGATTTTCGTCATCAGAAATACTTTGTCTCGATAGCCATCACCAAGAGCTTTCCCCATGCGAATTTCGCTGACTCCACCGTTGTAATCCCAACTGTTATCCATAAAGGTGATGCCACGATCAATCGCTGTGCGAATAATACGGATAGCCAATTCCTCATCAACGTGATTCAAGCCAATGTGCCAACCACCTAGTCCAATAGCAGATACCCTCTCTCCTGTGCTGCCGAGAATTCGATATTGCATTTCCGAATTTGACGTACTTCCTGACATCATTTCTCCTTGTCTGCTAGCTATTGCTTAAGTACAGATAGCTATCAGTCAATCCAAACATAAGGAACAGTTCATAACATCTTTCTAAGGACACACCAAAATAGGTGGGGGTTCTCCATGACTTTTTATTCTCAATGGGGATGCCACGTAAACAACTCCTTCAATCAATTCTGCTTTTTTCAGATTAGGCATATCATGATAGCGCCGCTCAAATTCATGACGGGTAAGCCTATCACCATTTTCTAAAGGTGGAATTTTTAAAAGAGAGGAGGTCGCTTCAGCAGAAGATACATAATATTAAAAATTTAAAATATCTAGTGAATCTTCTATTTCTAAATCTAACATTCTTTCTTTAGCATTTTTGTGTTCTACTAGCTTCCCTTCTTTTCGATAGAGTTCTGTCGCTTTCTGAAAATCCTCAATTGCTCCTGGTTTATTGCCTTGATTATAGTGAGCATTGCCACGGTTGTAATAAGCATCCGCATCATTAGGATTCATCTTGATGGCATGAGTATAATCTGCGATCGCTCCCTCGTAATCTCCTAAATCAGAACGCGTATTACCACGATTGTAATAAATATCGGCATTATGAGGATTAATCTTGATGGCTTGATTGTAATCTGCAATAGCTCCCTCATGATCTCCTAAATCAGAACGAATATTACCGCGATTGTAATAAGCATCTGCATTATTGGGGCTGATTTCGAGTACCTGAGTGAAAATTTCAATGGCTCGCCTATAATGTTCTAGTTCTGAGAGAGCATAACCACGTTTAGAATGAACATAGTTGTTATGAGAAGAAATCTTGATGATTTGAGGATATTCTTGTTTATCTCCTAAAAGATATGGATTAATTTTTATTGCTTGGTTACAATCCTCAATTGCTCCTTGATTATCTCCTGTATGAAAACGAGCATCAGCACGGTTTCTGTATGCAACAGCATCATTAGGATTAATTTTGATTGCCTGAGTGTAGTCTGCAATTGCTCCCTCGTAATCTCCTAAGTGATAACGAGCATTACCGCTTCTGTTGTAAGCTTTAGCGTAATTAGGGTTTATTGTGATTGCCTGGAAGAAATCTACAATTGCTCCTTCATAATCTCCTAAAGAATAACGAGCATCAGCACGTTTGTAATAAGTATTGGCATCTTTAGGGTTCAGTTGTAATGCCTTGTTGTAGGAATTAATGGCAGCTTCATACTGTCCCTTATCACAGCATTCATCCCCCAGTTTCACATAAAGCAGATTTAAATCTGCATCTCGGTAACGAGAATAGTTCTCTTCTTGAGGGGAAAAGTAGGGTTTTATCAACTGGTTCTTGGGTTGATGATAGACAGACTCTTGCCGAGATTTTAGTTGATAGATGCGAGACTCGGGTCTGTAAGAATTATAGTTTGTAGAAGACTGTAAATGTTCTAGATAAGACCGTAAACCACTGCCATAAAGCAATTGATCTATACCAAAGGAAATCTTCCCAGTTCTTAGCTTAATCATCTTAGTAGGCAAAAAGCCTGCAAAAAAAAGGTGATATTCAGCTTGAGCCTCATGCACCTCCTCTTGAATGAGAATGCAGACAACAACTGCATTTCTCTCAACTTCTTCTGAACTAATAGACCATCTAACTTTATCAATACTTCCATGACGTGACTTAACCGCAATGCCAACTGATGAGTCATAAGTTAGGGTGAAATCTACCTTACCATCACCACTCCAGCGCCTCTCATAATCGACTTCAGTCACTAACTCATCTAAACGTTCTTTAACAACTTCTTCTCCCAACTTTCCTTTGAGATTGTTGATAAAAACATCACGGACTGGCAACGTACGTTTGTATTTTTCAGCCATCTGCCAGCAAAATTCCCGGAGTGCTTTTAACCTCTCTCCACAAATGACTGTTAATTCACTATATTGACCTTCAGTTTCACAATGTAGCAGATAACCAGATGTTAACCTTTTGACAAAATCAGATTGTAGCGATCGCAGTAGGGTAATCCAGTCCATCTATATAAATTCTGCGCATCTTTTTATGCATTATTTTACAAAAAAATCAAGTTGGCGTAAACTTTTCTTCACGCTACTTAATTGAGCTTCTAAGTTGTAAGTAGAGAGTGTGGAACTCGGGGCATAAGGAATGGGGAGTGGGATAAAGTTCCCTGTTCCCTATTCCCTTTTATCTATATCTATACATCATATCCAAACAGATTTGGATCAACCTCACCCAATTGCAAATCTGCCAAGCCATACTCAGTCCAACGCCTTTCAACCATCGCTGCTACTTCTGGGTCTGACTCTAGAGGTGCACCCCACTCATGTTCAGTTTCTGGAGGAATTTTTGTCGTTGCATCAATTCCCATCCGTCCTCCCAAACCAATCTTTTCACTGGCAAAATCTAAACTATCAAACGGTGTGTTTGGCAAAATAAACACATCTCTTGTGGGGTCTACTTTAGAACTTATTGCCCAAACGACTTGACGCGGATCGCGAATATTAATATCTTTATCCACCACAATTACAAACTTAGTATAAGTAAACTGTGGCAAAGCACTCCAAAATGCCAAAGCTGCACGTCGCGCTTGTCCTGGATATGCCTTATCAATAGATATAATTGCTGCTTTGTAACTCAAAGCCTCCATCGGCAAAAAGAAATCTACAATTTCTGAAACTTGTTGCCGCAAGATGGGAGTATAAATGCGGTTTAATGCGATCGCCATCATTGCTTCTTCTTTTGGTGGACGACCACTAAATGTTGTTAAATATACTGGATCTTTGCGGTGGGTTAAACAATGGAAACGAATTAAAGGTGAATTCTCAACTCCGCCATAATATCCCATATGATCCCCAAAAGGTCCATCTGTCAATTCTTCACCTGGCGTAATTGTCCCTTCTAGCACAAATTCTGCATCGGCTGGAACTTCCAAATCTAAAGTTTTACACTTCGCCAACTGCACCCCAGAACCGCCATAAAGTCCGGCAAATAACCACTCCGATAAGTCTACAGGTATGGGTGTGGCAGCCGCCATAATAATCAGAGGATCGACGCCAAGTGCGATCGCCACTTCTAATTTTTTCCCACGTTCTGCCGCCTTGCGTAAATGCCTTGCACCACCCCTGACTGATAACCAGTGAACAGTCATTGTGTTTTGGGATTGCAGTTGTAAGCGATACACACCTACATTTGGTGTACCTGTTTCACAATCTTTAGTAATGACTAACCCCAAAGTGATAATTTTGCCAGCATCACCTGGGTATGGACGGATTAGAGGTAACTGATGCAAATCCAAATCATTACCTTGAATGACAACTTGCTGACAAGCAGGAAAAAAGTCGCGTCCTGGTTTTGCCTTAAGTACATCAAACAGAACCTTTCCAAACTCTACCGCTTGAGCAATTTTCTTGGGTGGCTTTGGTTGTTGCAGCATCGCCAATTTTTTTCCCAAAGTCTCCAATTCCTCTGGATGCTGCATATTCATTGCCCAACAGATCCTCTCTACAGTCCCCAGCAAGTTGACTGCGACTGGAAAAGATGAGCCTTTGACGTTTTCAAATAGTAGACCTGGACCACCTCGTTGTAGCATGCGGTTGGCAATCTCAGCAATTTCTAAATCAGGGTCAACTAAAGCTGAGATCCGCCGTAATTGTCCCTTTTCCTCCAGAATCTTGATAAATCCCCGTAAATCTCTCACCATTGTTCTCGTAACCAATATTTAAGAAATGTGAAGCGTTCTCTTATCTTATCTAAAACGAAGAGGATTGCTGTCGTATCCTGTGACGACTGCATAAGTTCAAAAAAACCTCACCCATCACATATAAGATTAATAACTTGCAAGGAGAATATAACAATATGACGACAAATATTGTTGTACAACAGCCGAATGAGTTTACATTCACTAATGCTAAAGGGACATTCATTACCTATGTAACCACATCAATCAATGGTCAACCACAGCTGGATTACAAGACTCAACATGGTCATGGGAACTACCATTTTAGTGGTCAAGAAATTGACAAATTAGAGACAGCAATTGGCACACTAGTCACAGTTGTTATTGAGCGTCCTCTAAATCGTGATATAGGAGGGAATTTAGTTAAACTTACCGTGCTAATACCAATCATTAATCTACCAGTAACAGAAGGAGAAGAAAAAGTTAAGACTGAGGCAATCTTAACCACAGAGAAAGTAGCAGGGAACATTAGAATTCCTCTGATTGGACAGATACAGACTTATGAGGTTTTAGCTCTCACTGGAACAGCTCGTTTTGTAAATTCTTAGCTACAAACTCTTAAAGACTAGTTCACTCTCATCATCAAAGCCTCTTCTAAAATTTCCCAGAAGAGTGCTTTTTTATTTCAGTCATATTTTGTGATAGTCATCCAACTAAAATTATAAAAATTAAAAGTTTTAGGATTATTAAAGTTTATATTTTGGATGAATATATAAGAAAGATAGACAACTGAAATACAAAAAATATTTTTTAAAAATGTATTTTACTTTCTATTTAAAAATAGACTTAACTAATATTTAAATTTGTTTTTATTTTTTCTTAAACTAGCCTTAACTCTTCATATTGTAGGTTAATTCCGTTTAGCTAATTAACAAAATGTAATTTCTTGTTGCGTGAGGAGATATGATTTTTTCAACTAACGTTTTGAACCGGGTTGCTGCAACTACAGTGATGGCAACTACTGTTGCTCTAGGACCCGTTTTTACAGCGGTTGCTCAAGCAGAAACCCTTAATGGTGCAGGAGCAACTTTCCCTGCTCCACTGTATGTACAGTATGCTCGTGAAGTCAAGAAAAAGAATCCTGACCTTGCAATCAACTATCAGGCCATTGGCAGTGGTGGTGGTATTAGCCAATTTACTGCTGGAACAGTTGACTTTGGCGCAAGTGACGCGGCTATGACAGATACAGAAATTGCTAAAGTCAAGAATGGAGTGGTTCTAGTACCTACGGCTGGTGGTGCAGTTTCTGTTGTTTATAATGTTCCAGGTGTTAGCGATCTCAAACTATCCCGCAAAACATTACCAGGAATTTTCTCTGGTCAAATTACTAAATGGAACGATCCTCAAATCCAGGCTGATAATCCTGGTGTAAATTTGCCCAATATACCTATCAAAGCTGTGGTTCGTGCTGATGGTAGCGGTACAACTTTTATTTTCACCAACCACTTGAGTGCTATTAGCCCATATTTTAAAGGCAGAATCGGAACTAGCAAATCACCAAGCTGGACTATTCCAAATGCTCTTAAGGGTAAAGGAAATCCAGGTGTTGCTAACTTAGTAGCCCGCACTCAAGGTGCTATTGGTTATGTTGAATATCAATATGCCCAAACCAACAAACTGAAGTCAGCACAATTGCAAAATAAGCAAGGGCAATTTGTTTCTCCTTCTCTAGAAAGTGCAAACCAAGCCTTATCTACAGTCAGTTTTCCCGATAATTTCCGTGTTTTTGTTGGTGATCCAGATCAGGGTTATCCTATCGTTGGTTTGACCTGGATCATGGTTTACAAAAATTATCCCAATGCAGCTAAAGGCAGTGCTGTGAAAAAATGGGTGAATTGGATATTAACTGATGGTCAGCAGTACAATGACCAACTCAATTACACTCGAATTCCCAGTTCTGTAGCAAACCAGGTAATACAAACAGTTAACAGCACTGTCAAATAATTTATAAGGTTACCTTTTTGCTTTAACTAAGGTGGGTTTTGCACCCACCTTAATTTAATATTAAATAACACAAAAATTCTGATAGAAAATGCAAAATTCTTCTGAATCTGCCTATACCAATCCACAAAATTCACTTGATGAAAATTCTAATATTACAATTACTAGTGGAATTAATTTGAAGTTAGACCAAGCGTTTACATGGCTAACTTACATTTTTGCCGCTGTGACAGTTTGTGTGCTGTTTTGGATGAGTTGGATAATTTTTCGCCAAGCTAAACCAGCTATTGATAAGTTTGGACTCGAGTTTTTGTGGAGTCAACAATGGGACACAGGTCAGTTGGTGTTTGGTGCTTTGCCTTACATCTATGGAACTCTAGTCAGCAGTGCGATCGCGCTTTTACTAGCCGTACCGATTGGTTTAGCTGTAGCATTGGTAACGAGTGAAAATTTTTTACCACCATCAGTAAGAACAACCATAGCATTTGTTGTGGAGCTGATTGCTGCTATTCCTAGCGTCATTATTGGTTTATGGGGAATTTTTGTATTTATTCCGTTTATAATTCCGTTTCAAAAATGGCTATTTACGAATTTTCATGCCATACCTTTATTGAATACACCAGATCCTGGTGGGTTCAATATGTTGACAGCTGGCATGATTCTTGCAATCATGATTTTGCCAACCATAGCAGCAATTAGTCGCGAGGTCTTGTTAGTTATTCCCAAAGAGTTACGTAGCGGATCTATGGCTTTGGGTTCTACCCGCTGGGAAACTATTTTTCGGGTCATTTTGCCCGCTAGTTTCTCGGGAATCGTCGGCGCAGTTATGCTTGCACTAGGAAGAGCATTGGGTGAAACAATGGCTGTGACTATGGTTATTGGAAACTCTGCTCAGATTAGTCCTTCATTGCTTGACCCAGCATATACCATCCCATCAGTTTTAGCTAATGAATTTGCTGAGGCTCAAGATCCATTGCACATTGGTGCTTTAACATATCTGGGTTTAATTTTGTTTGCACTAACTTTAGCTGTTAACATTGGTGCCCTGACAATTGTACAGTTGGTAAGTAGAAGACACAGATAATTCACTTACTGCAACCGCAGCAAGTTCACTTAACTTAGCATTTGTAAAGTTTAAGTATTAAAAAAGTGTAAGGTAAATGAGCCGTTCTCAAGTCTCTGATATTGAAGAATTATGTGGTCCTCTGCCGCTTAAAAGGCGGTTATTTAATTATGGAATGAATGCGATCTCATTCCTTTTCACAGGGTTAGCTCTGATTCCTTTGTTATCACTTTTATGGAAGATTGTAGGAGAAGGAATAGTGAGCCTCAAACCATCCATGTTTACAGCATCAGTGCTGGACAATGGCTTCGGCAATGCGATTGTAGGCACCTTAACGATGGTTGGAATTGCTGTGCTCATTAGTGTACCATGTGGAATTATAACTGGTATCTTTTTATCAGAAATGAGTCAGGGAACTAATATTGGTCGTGCTGTTCGCTTCATCACCTCCATCCTCACTGGAGTCCCTTCAATTGTAGTAGGTATATTCGCTTACGGTGTTATAGTATTAATGACTAAGCATTTTAGTGCTGTTGCTGGTGGTTTTGCTTTAGCCGTAATTATGTTGCCTATTATCGTTCTCACAACCGAAGAGGCCTTAAAATTAGTTCCCCAATCTCTACGTCTTGGATCTGCAGCTTTAGGAGGTACTCGCTTTCAAACAACTTTTCGTGTTGTAGTAACTGCAGCAATTCCTGCCATTACCACAGGAGTGTTACTAGCTGTAGCGCGTGCCGCAGGTGAAACAGCACCTCTCCTTTTTACGTCTTTGTTCAGTCTAGATTGGTCACAAGATGTATTAGGTCCAACAGCTTCTCTATCGGTATTGATTTTTAACTTTTACAATGATCCCTCTCCTGAAAAAACCCAATTGATTTGGACTGCGTCTCTCGTTTTAGTCAGTATAGTTTTGTTGATCAATCTTTCTTCTCGCTTAGTCACAAAGAAGAGAAGCCAAGTATAGAAAAGGACAGTGCGCTGGGCATAAGTATAAAAATTTCGTCTTCACTTACCACTCTCTATTTTTCAGACGCCCAAAATAAATAGTGCAACTCTTTCCCCCCACTCCCAAAACACATATACAGAAATAGAGCTAACTAAAAATTGTTTATTCTCCCCGACTTATCATATTAGATTGACTTATGCAAACTATAACTAAGTTGAAACCAGCCATCAAAGTTAAGAATCTCTGCTTTTACTACGGCACTTCTAAGGCGCTGGAAGGAGTGTCAATGGATATTTATCAGAACCATGTCACTGCAATTATTGGTCCTAGTGGTTGTGGTAAATCTACCTTCATCAAAGCTCTCAACCGTATTAGCGAACTAGAAGCAGATGTCAAGGTTGATGGTAGTGTAGAATTTTTCAATCAAAATATCTATAGTCCTCGAGTCAATCTAAATCGGCTACGCCGTCAGATTGGAATGGTCTTCCAAAAGCCGAATCTTTTTCCCATGAGTGTTTATGACAATACCGCTTACGGTGTCAGAATCGCGGGATGGTGTCCAAAAGCAGAATTGGATGAGATTGTAGAAACCGCTCTTCGAGGTGCTGCTATCTGGGATGAGGTGAAAGATAAGCTGCATAAATCAGCGTTAGAACTTTCTGGTGGTCAACAGCAGCGACTCTGTATTGCTCGTGCTTTAGCAGTCAAACCCAAAGTGCTACTGATGGATGAGCCCTGTTCAGCTCTTGACCCAATTGCGACTATGAAAATCGAGGAGCTCATTTATAGTCTGCGTGATGAACTGACAATTGTGATTGTCACTCACAACATGCAACAAGCAGCTCGTGTTTCTGACTTTACAGCATTCTTCAGCACCGATGAAAGTCGAATTGGTCAAATGATTGAATTTGGTACCACAACTCAAATTTTTGGCAATGCTCTTGATGGTCGCACCCGCGACTACATTTCCGGACGTTTCGGCTAGTTAGTTAAGGAGAATGGGGGACTGCTAGCAGCGTCAGAAATCAGTGTTAATTTTTCACTTTTTGACGATGGTTAGCAGCTTGCGTCAATAAAGATTCAGCAAACGCGATCGCTTCTTGCGCTGATTTGCCACCAGCCAACTGTGCAAGTTCTTCTCGGCGCTTATTTAAGTTATCTAGTGTTGTCACTCTCACAACAGTTCGCTCTTCGCCATTTCCATTGTTTTCTTTTCGGCTCTTATCTTGACTAATGACTTGCTTATCGACCCGAAAATGACGGTCTGCCATAGCAGCAACCAAGGGTTGATGAGTTACACACAATACTTGATGACCTTGACTGAGCTGGTGTAACTTTTCTGCGATCGCCTGTGCAACTCGTCCAGACACCCCAACATCAATTTCATCAAATACCATAGTCTCAACTGCATCAGCCTGAGAAAAACAAGCTTTTAATGCCAGCAAAAATCGGCTCATTTCACCACCAGAAGCAATTGCCGTCAAAGGCTGTAGTGGTTCTCCAGGGTTGGGACTGAACATAAACGTAATTTTGTCTGCTCCTGTTGCTGTCGGCGAAGTGGGTACAATTTCAACTTGAAACTGTACCTTTTCCATTGCTAAGGGTTTGAGTTGCCTTAATAGTTCCGCTTCTAGATGTGCAGCAGATTCACGCCGTAACTGAGTTAATTTTTGACAGGCTTGAGTCAACTGTTCAAGATATGCTTGCTCTTGCTGTTCTAGACTTTCAATTGATTGTTCTCTGCTAGTGAGTTCGGCCAATTCTGCTTGAATACGCTGATAGTAAGCAATCACTTCATTAAGGGAGGAGCCATACTTACGGCAAATCTGCTTTAATTCCTGTATCCTATCTTCCACTTCCTCCAACCGTTGGGGATCTGCTTCTAAACTTTCTCCATAAGTATTAATTTGCCGTGCTACTTCCGTTACAGCTGCTTGCGCATCCCTTACCAAATCTAACAATGGTAGCAATTGTGTATCATACTCTACCATGTCATTGAGTGTCACTTCGCTATCCCCCAGCAAATCTGCTACTGCTGGAGCTTCACTATCATTCTGGTATAACAATTGATATACTTGGTAACTCATCTTTTGCAAATCAACCACATGATTGAGACGCTCTCGCTCTTGCAAAAGCTGGTCTAATTCATTACCATCACTGAGACTGGCGGTTTTGAGTTCTTTTACCTGATATGTCAGCAAATCTAACTGTTGTAAGCGTTCGCGTTCTGATGTTCGGCGTTTTTCTAAGTTAAGATGCGCTTGTTGATATGCAGCAAAACTAGAGGCAATCTCATGCCGCTGCTGCATGAGGGAAGCACCACCATAGACATCCAACCAATCTCGAACTTGAGCCGACTGTCCCACCTGTACCGTTTGACCTTGCGCGGTGATTTCGAGGAGGCGGTCGCGTAAACCCCCCATCACCTGTCGATTCACCAAAACTCCATTCACCCGCGATCGGCTGCGGATATTGCTAGCATTTGCCGTAATTTCTCGGCTAATAACTACGCAATTATCATCTATTAAATCTATTTCTTGTTCACTTAACCAAGCAGTTAGGGCAGAGTTAGAGGTAAAGGTCGCTTCTACAATTGTCCTATTCGTGCCAGTCCGAATCACTCGACTCGAGACTTTTCCTCCTAACACCGCATCAATGGCATCTAAAATAATTGACTTTCCTGCGCCGGTTTCACCCGTTAGTACATTCAGTCCAGCGCCAAATTCCAATTCTAGGTTGTCAATTAGCGCAAAGTTTTCTATTCGCAGACAGAGCAACATTAAGTTAAATTCTCCGTGACGACAGACGCTGGATAATTTTATATAGGAGATACTAGAGATTACGTGAGAGCAGTTGATGGTCTTTTGTCTTTTGTTGACCTAATGAATACCAGTTGCTACAAGCCGGAAAGCCCGTCCAATACACTAGCTTTCAATGATAACCCACACAAGTTAACCTCGTTATGTATGTCCAAATGAAGTGTAGCAAACCTAGTTTAGTTTGACTTTGATTAAGATTGGTATCAATGTTTGTTTATTATCACCAATAAATACTAGCGATAGAACAGATGTGATCAATCACGTCTGTACAAACCTTCCCACTCGCTAGATTTAAATGTTACGATTTGTTTAAATATTTAAAGTATTGGCTCTGATAAAGTGGTAAACCCATGAGTTCTAAGACAGTTCCCCCTAACTCCGGACTGATAAACAAGGACAGTCACACACCAGGCTTCCGTCAAAGTGAATTGTCTGTTGAAGACAATGGTACAGGTGGTCTTCATCAAAAGGTGTTGTCTGTTACTGTCATCCCTGAAAAAGATGTGACAAGTACAGTTGTCAGTTTACCAAACTCAGAATACGCCGAAAAGTCCAAGCCATTGGTCAAGAAAGTTGAATCAGAGACAATATATTATGAGCCTCTAGAAATTGCAGCTCACTATCGACAAAGACCCTTGCAAGTTGTAAGGCGCATTTGTCAAGTTTTGGTGCCAACTATTGCTTTTGTTTTCGGGTTGTGGTGGGATGCTCAACGGGGGATTTCTGTCAAAAATGATCGAAAAAGAGCAATTGGACTGCGAGAACTACTCACAAAATTAGGTCCAGCCTATATTAAAATCGGACAAGCTTTGTCTACACGACCAGATTTGGTTCCTCCTGTCTATTTAGAGGAACTCACTCAACTACAAGACAAGTTGCCAGCTTTTCCTAACGAAATAGCCTATCAGTTTATAGAAGAAGAACTTGGAGCTCCTCCAGAGGAAGTTTACGCTGAACTCTCACCTCAACCAATTGCCGCTGCCTCATTGGGACAAGTTTACAAGGGTAAGTTAAAAACTGGGGAAGAGGTTGCTGTTAAAGTTCAACGTCCTGACTTGCGAGAGTGCATCACTATAGACCTCTACATTCTGCGACGATTAGCAGCATGGACACAGAAACGTATCAAGCGAGTGCGTAGTGACCTTGTTGGTATCTTGGATGAATTAGGTAGTCGCATCTTTGAAGAGATGGACTATATTCATGAAGGAGAAAATGCTGAGCGATTTTTCAAGCTTTACGGTCATATTAAAGACGTTTACATACCAAAAATTTATTGGGAATACACCAATCGTCGTGTATTGACGATGGAGTGGATCACTGGGGTCAAATTAACTCAAACAGAAGAGATCCGTGCTTTAGGCATAAACGCCCGTTATTTGATCGAAGTTGGTGTACAGTGTTCATTGCGCCAGTTGCTAGAAAATGGCTTTTTCCACGCTGATCCTCATCCTGGCAATTTATTAGCCACGCTGGATGGTAAGTTGGCTTATCTTGATTTTGGGATGATGAGTGAGATTCAGCCACCACAGCGCTATGGATTGATAGAGGCGATCGTCCACGTCGTCAATCGGGACTTTGAAGCCTTAGCAAAAGACTATGTCAAGTTAGATTTTTTAGCGCCAGATACTGACCTCACACCAATTATTCCAGCTTTTGCGAGGGTATTTGCTGATGCACAAGGTGCTACTGTTGCTGAGTTAAATATCAAGAGCATTACAGATGAACTGTCAGCTTTGATGTATGAATATCCTTTCCGCGTTCCACCTTACTATGCTTTGATTATTCGTTCTTTGGTAACGTTAGAAGGTATTGCTATCCATATCGACCCTAACTTTAAAGTTCTTAGTGAAGCTTATCCTTATGTTTCTAAACGATTGTTGACTGATCCATCTCCAGAATTGAGAGCATCTCTACAAGACTTACTCTTCAAAGAAGGGAGATTTCGGTGGAATCGTTTAGAAAACTTATTACGCAATGCCCGCAACAATCAAGACTACGACTTCAACTTAGTGCTGAATCAGGGTCTAGACTTTTTGGCTTCAGATCGAGGCACTTTTATTAGGGACAGACTAGTAGATGAAATTATCAAAGGAGTTGAAGCTGTTAGTAGAAATGTTTTGCACAACTTGACATATGGACTGCGGGAAAGGACTGGTTGGGCGGCGATAAATGAAACTCCATCTGCGACAATCGAGCAACAACAAACTCTAGAGCATATCAAAAATATACTAAAAATTCTTCAGGAAACTCGTGGGTTTGATCCAGCAAAACTTGCACCACAAATTGCTCAGTTAGTGATCAATCCAGGAGTACAACGTTTGGGTCAACAAATTGCTAACCAACTACTACAAAAAGCAGTAGCAAGGTTGATTCGAGAATGGCTAGCAGCAGAAGAAATTAATGATAGTAAGCCATCTGAACTGGACAAGCCGGCAAAATTGGCTTTACCTCCTGCAAGAGTCTAAATTAGAGGAAAACTCGGTAGTGATAACTTGTACTAATTGCTCTGCATCTACTGGCTTAGTAATATGGTGCTTGAAACCCGCATAGAGTGCCTGTTTTTGATTGATTTCCCCAGCGTAAGCAGTTAAAGCGATCGCTAAAATCTGGCTATTTTGATTTGACATTGCCCGAATTTTTCGCATAAGCGTGTAGCCGTCTATATCGGGCATCCCAATGTCACTGATTAGCACATCTAGTTTGGTTTCTGCCAATATTTGGAGTGCTTCAAGTGCAGAGACAGCGCGTGTGATGATTGCACCCTGCTGTTCCAATATAAAACCAATTAACTCTCTTGCATCTGGGTCATCATCAACCACAAGCACCTGTATGCCAGCTAGGGGTGAAGAGTTAAGTTTGGTAATAGAAGGACTATCTTCATCTTTTATAATATCTGTGTCCTTGTTTTCTAACAAAGCCAATGTGACAGTGAAGGTGGCTCCTTTTCCTTCACCTGGACTTTCAGCAAGAACAGTACCACCATGCAGTTCCACTAAGTGACGGACAATCGCCAAACCTAACCCCAAGCCACCAAACTTCCTCGTTGTTGTCGCATCTGCTTGACGAAAGTACTCGAACACATGAGGTAAAAAGTCTGGATGAATGCCTTTACCCGTATCACTGACTTTAATTTGAGCATACGAGTCCATAAACTCCAGTCGAATATCGACCCGTCCACCTGAGTCTGTGAATTTAACGGCGTTGCTAAGCAGATTCCAGATCACTTGTTGTAAACGAGCAGTATCTCCCAAAACCATCCCAACATTTGGGTTAAACACTGTCTGGATTTGAATTGACTTGGCTTGGGCTGCTAAATGCACTGTCTCAATAGCTGCTTCAATGATCGCTACCAAGTTGACAGGAGTCATCTCTAGCCTAAGTTTTCCACGCAAGATGCGAGACACATCCAGCAAGTCTTCTATGAGTTGGGTTTGTAATTTGGCATTGCGCTCAATAACTTCTAAAGCATGAGCCGTCTTTTTCTGATCTAGTTTGCCAGACCGTAGCAGTCGTGTCCATCCCAGAATAGGATTGAGGGGCGATCGCAACTCATGAGACAGCACCGCCAAAAACTCATCTTTAATTCGGTTAGCAGCTTCTGCCTCAGCACGAGCCGCTTGCTCTCGAGAGAGCAGTTCTTCCCGTTCTTTCTCTGCCTGCTTGCGATCAGTGATATCGACAAAAGCTCCCACTACTCCTCTCACTTTGCCTTGCTCATCCCGTAATGGTGCAGCATAGCCATACAAGTTGAACAGTGCCCCATCTTTAAGACGCAGAATGTCTACTTCCACATTTTCTACTTTTATATTGTGGATTGCTGCACGCCGCAAAGGAATTTCGTCTCCCGTCAACTCTTTGCCATTACGAAGAATTTTGTATGGAACAGGCGAGGTATCATTTTGTGGAGTGTAGGAAGCATTTCCTCCAGGTAAGATATCTAGAATTTCCGCAAACGCAGCATTGGCTTCAATTCGCCTAAAATTAAGATCTTGCGTTATCAGAATTCCAATGGGAATCACTTCAAACAGAGTTTGTAGGTCGTTAACTCGGTTCTGCAAATCTTGATTAAGGGCTATGATAGCAGCTTCGGTAGCTTTTCGCTCACTGATATCGATAGCTACACCCATCATACGAGTAGCCTGACCAGTAGAGTCATATGTGCATCTTCCTTTTGCCGCAATCCAATGCACAGTCCCATCCGGCCAAAGAGCACGATATTCAATGTCATAATCGACTTGATCATGAATTGCATGAGTGACTGCAGCATGAGTTTGCTGGCGATCCTCTGGATGCACTGCTCTCAGAAAGACTTCATAAGACATTTCTGTTGTGCTGGGCAGTCCAAATAGTGCTTTGCACTTGTCTGTCCAGGTGAGTATATTACGCTTAACATCCCAATGCCACATGCCTAAATTTGATGCTTCTAGAGCCAGCCTCAGTCGATCTTCGCTCTCCCGTAGTGCTTGCTCTGCACTCTTACGTTTGGTGATGTCTTGAAAGACTACAACTGCTGCTACAATTTGCCCTTGGGAGTCCAAAATTGGTGCGGCATTGGTTTCAATGAAGATGCGACTGCCATCACCACGCTCTAACTCAATTTCTTCACCGCTAATAACTTCGCCAGTACGAAGCGATCGCATCAGTGGCCATTCATCTGGTGCGTAGCCTTTTCCATTTGGATGAAAGCCACTAAATTGAACCAACGGCTCATATTCTTCAAGCTGGTGATCCAGTGGATAGGAATATCCGACAATATGCTCCACTTGTTCATTTGCCAAAACCAGTTTATCTGTAGCGGCATCAGCAATCATCACACCTGCAGGCATTTGTCGCAAAACTGCTTTTAAGCGTGTACGTTCAGTCTCTAACTCAGACAATAACCGTTCACGTTCTGCCTCAGCTTGCTTGCGCTCAGTAATATCTCGAAAATAAACTGCAACTTCATTTCCAGAAGGATAAGCTTTCACTTCTAGCCAGCGTTGTATAGGCTGACCAAACTCTTCCCATGAAACGGGAACTTGCTGAGCAACTGCACGATGGAGTTCTCTATATGCTAGCCCACCTACTTCACTGGGAAAAACTTCTTCCCAAACATTCTTGCCAATCAGTTCCTCAGACGAACGCTGCAAGAGCAATGTAGCAGCACGATTTACATAGGTATAACGCCATTGATTATCAAAAGCCACAAATGCATCGGTGACGGTTTCGAGAATATTACGAGTTTGATTACGAGCTGTCTGTGCTTCACCACGCAACACCATCTCTCGCTGTGCTGTCTCCCGTCGCAACCGAGACATTTCTATATTTGATTCAACCCGCGCCAGTAATTCACGAGCAGAAAAAGGCTTGATCAAATAATCATCTGCTCCTGCCTCCAGACCTTCTACACAAGATTCTTCTCCAGCCCGTGCAGATAATAAAATGATTGGAATATCTCTAGTCTCTAAATTACTCCGTAATTCTCGCAGCAACCCAAACCCATCTAATCCCGGCATCATCACATCCGTCAATACTAAGTCAGGCCGATTTTGACGAATAGCTGCCAGCGCTACCACACCATCAGGAACTGCTTGCACGTCATAATGATTACTAATCAGCAGACGCTTTACGTACTGACGCATATCAGCATTATCATCAACAAGAAGGATACGGGCAGAACTGGTGAGAGGAGAAACTTTTGAGTAATCTTTCTCCCTGACTCCCCTACTCGATGGCAGTTGCTCTTGGGGAAAACCACGCCAGTTGCTCCACTTGGGGAGCCACCCCTGTGGGCGGGTTTCCCAACTTGAGGGGAGTGGCACCAGACCCCAAGACCGCACTGGCTCCCCAAGACCGCACGGCCTCCTCTGCTCCTCTACCTCTTCTGGTAACCATCGCAACGCTTCTTCTACGTAAGCTGATGCTTCTGATACCATTGGTGTTACAGGTGTCTGGGTTAAACTCACACGGTCTTGAGGTAAGTGAGCATAGCCAGTGGGAATAGACACGGTGAAGCAGCTACCCTGTCCTAAGATGCTAGTCACTTTTACAGTTCCGCTATGCAGACGTACCAATTCTTGCACAAGGGACAACCCAATGCCCGATCCCTCAATACTACGTCCCTGTGCTCCCTTAACCCGGTGAAATCGCTCAAACAGTTTAGGAATCTCTTCTGGTGGAATGCCGATCCCAGTATCCTGCACTGATAACTCAACTTGCTTTTCTGCCCATCGCAAGTTCACAATAATCCTGCCCTTAAAGGTAAACTTAAAGGCATTGGAGAGAAGATTGAGAACAATGTTCTCCCACATTCCTCGGTCAATGTAAATTGGCTCTGGCAAGGAAGGACAATCTACGGTGAAACACAATCCTGCTTGTTCCACTGCTGAGCGAAAAAGGCTTGCTAAATCCCTTGTGAACGTAGTGAGGTCCGTTGCTTCATAAACAGCCTGATCCCTACCTGCTTCAATACGTGTAAAATCAAGCAGCGTATTGACCAGCTTCCGTAAACGCAAAGCATTACGTTGCACCATTTGCACCTGCTGACGTTGCGTAGCAAATGGAGTCTCATCTGAAACAGTCAGCATCTCCTCTAGGGGACTAAGTATCAATGTCAATGGGGTACGGAGTTCATGACTAACGTTGCTAAAGAAAACCGTCTTTGCTCGATCAAGTTCTGCTAAAGCTTCTGCCCGTCTGCGTTCTTCTTCGTAGGCACGGGTATTGGTAATTGCAGTGGCTACGTTTCCCACAATCAAGTCGAAAAAGCCTCGGTATTCATCATCAAACTTACGTCGTGGGCTAATCCCCAGCACAAGGAACCCCGCTAACTGCTGCTTTTGTCCCGATTGCTCAATTGGCATCACCAAGGCAGCTTGCGGTGATTCTTCCCTAGTTACTCCCAGCAGTGGACCAAATCGGGCAATTAAATCATCAACCAATTCGGCTTTACCTGTTATATTGACCTGGTTAAAATTCCATACTTCTGCTTTCTGAGTCAAGTCAATTTGCTTAGGACTGGCAACTGTACCGATTGCAATGCCCGTCGCCCCTACCAACCGTACCTGTCTGCCATTATCTTCTGTTATGTATAGCAACGCAAAAGGAATATCTTGGGGGTTACTAGCTAAGGTATTGGTTGTAATGTAACAAGCGTCTTCAACATTCTTGGCTTCTGTGGTATTCGCAGCGAGTTCCCGCAGAGTTCGTAGACGGCGTTCACCCACAATCCTTTCTGTCGTTTCAATACAAGCACAGAAGACCCCGCCAACACCACCACTTTCGTCTTGCACTGGACTGTAGGAGAACGTAAAGTAGGTTTCCTCCAAATAGCCGTAGCGGTCCATCATCAGCAGCAAATCTTCAGACCAAGTCGGCTCACCTGTCTTACGAACACTCTCTGCTAGAGTTCCAACCACATCCCAAATTTCTGCCCAACAATCCTTTGCTGATTGTCCTAGAAATTGAGGATGTTTGCTAGAACCAAGAATTGGACGATAAGCATCGTTGTAGAGGTTGGCATAGTCAGGTCCCCACCAAACGAACATTGGGTAGCGAGAATTTAGGAGAATGCTGACTGCCGTTTTTAAGCTTTGTGCCCAGCCTGCCAACGGTCCTAAGAGGGTTTGCGACCAATCGAGCGATCGCATGAGTGCCCCCATTTCTCCACCACCTACAAACACATCATCAGGGATAGTCGCTTTCTCTGGGTCAGTTACCATTTCTGCTCCGCTTCTGAACAATACTTAGCGTCCTACAAGAATTGTTTTAGTTTACCCAAGCGCTTACAAAAGAGGTTGCAGCCTATTCTTTGAAGCATCAGCAAGACTGAATAAAGCTACAGGTTATGCTTGGGTGAGATTTGTCAGTTTTCGGAGTTTACAAATCAGGTTACTAACTTCTAGTTGTCTAAGCACTACTATCCTTCTTCGCTTAGTAATGTAATTAGGAGATGGCATTTGCTTAAGGCACATCTATAATATTAAGAAATATCTTCATTCTATTTTCTTATCAACTGGTGCAAATACTTATCTATCCAGAGATTTATATTCTAGCGCTGGTGTAGAAATGAGAAATTGTGAAAGCATTTCTTAGAACAGCAGATCTAAAACCCGTCGAGATCATAGCCGTAGAATTGTAGCCTTCCGTAGCCAAGGAATTGACTGTGGGACTTCTCCCCCGGCGGGAATGCTGTAACGCCAAATAAATACACACCTTCAACTCCGGGATTTTGCCAAGCTTGGAGTGCGATCGTGATGGTTTGACCCGGAGGAACTGGCGGGTCAAACGTTATCGTCACTGTTCGTGTTTTGGGATCACTGGTCACATTTTTGAGTGTTAGCTTTTGTCCTTGATGAGAACGATCTCCTTGAAAAACAGTTGTTTTTTTGAGATTAAAGTGAATATGGTCTACTCCTTCATGCTGGTTGAGCGTTACCTGTTGTAGTGGTTCTCCAGCATTTTGTGGTATGTCAACTACAAAGTAGTAGGTTACATCTGGTACATAAATATCTTTGTAGGTATTTACCGCTTCAACAAGGCTCGGCGGTTCTGTAAAATAAACTGTGCCATCCTGTAGTTGAACTGCTCTAACCAATCCAACATTATATCCACCTATTGCTACTGCACAAGCAATAGCTGTGGTAAACAAAAATTGAAGACGCATTGTTGTAGTTGCCCCGGCTTGACAGTGGACTAAAAGGTTACTCTATAAGTATTTCTAATAACTGTTAGGTCTATGCTATCACTCTAAGAGATGGCACGACTTGTATCACAAAGGTGATTTTTTCCCTAATCCCTAAGACTTATATACCTTTCTTGACGTTTGTTTACAAAACGAGTTGATTTTTGATATACAAAAACTTTGCAAAGTAACATTATTGCTGAATTTGTAAAAGATAATTGAAATATGTTGTCAAAATAACTGATTCAGATAGAGACTAAGAGTAGCATCCAGGCAATTATTTTTCATTATGAATATTATTTCCAGTGTTGAATTTAAACGACCTATTTGGCAAACTATTGCCATATTCACTCTAGGCTTCTGGCTCAGTACCAGCCTACTTATAGATTGGGTAATTATGCCTAGTTTTTATGTTTCTGGCATGATGACTCAAGAAAGTTTTGCAACAGTAGGCTATGTCATTTTTTGGAATTTTAATCGCATTGAACTAGTAGCAGGTGGCTTAGTATTAACTTCTGTGTTGGCGCTTTCACGTACCAAATTTAACTGGTCTCGTGTTGGTATTGTCTTAGCGGTGTTACTGCTAGCAGTATCTCTAGCTGAGACCTATTTCTTAACACCGCAAATGTCTGCAATTGGACTTCATTTAAACTTATTTCAGACAACAACTGAAATTCCCACAAGCATGAATCTATTGCATAGTAGTTACTGGTTCTTAGAAGCAGTAAAACTCATGGCAGCTAGTACACTTTTGAACTGGTGTTGGCGGCTGAACTAAATCAATTGCATTGTATTATTTGATCTCGTGGCTGAGCCCAGCTTGGTCACGAGTTTTGTTGATTAGGTTAATACCCCTAAGTCTATAAACTAGGAGAGCACATGGCAGATCCTCAATGGTGGCGGCAACTTCATTGGGCTGAATATGGTGCAGAAATGCTAGGAACAGCGTTTAACATCTTTGTCGGACTTAGTGCTGTCGTCTTCGATTTTGGAAAAGGTTTGCCCATGGAGCAGTTAATTCCTAACAGTAGTGCTCGCCTTTTAATGACAGGATTAATCTTTGCTGGTAGTGGGTCACTGTTTGCAATCTCGCCCTTGGGCAAGTTGAGTGGCGCACACATTAATCCTTCCGTCACTCTAGCCTTCTGGATACAGAAAAAAATGCATCGCCAAGATGTGCTCGGATACATCATTGCACAGTTTATAGGAGCAACTCTTGGCGCATTTTTCTTAGCCCGCTTTTGGGGAAATTATGCTGCTAGTGTTAACAACGGCATGACCCAACCAGGGAATGGATACACAGCTTGGTATGCTTTCCTAGCAGAGGTAAGCATAACTTTTTTGCTAGTGCTATTGATTTTTATTTTTGTCAGTAGCTACCGTCTAATGCAGTGGACACCATTGATGACTTGGCTACTCGTAGCAACCATGGTTTGGTTAGAAGCTCCTATCTCTGGTACTAGCTTAAACTCAGCTCGTAGCTTTGGTCCTGCTCTAATGACCTGGTTATGGCAAGATCAATGGATATACTTCATTGCCCCGCCACTTGGTTCGTTACTGGCGGTAATCGTCTTCAAATTAGTAACATTTGGGGAGCGTGAAATTCTCACAGGTAAACTTTGCCACGTCTCCCACTACCCAAGCATCTTCAAAAATGTCAAAGCACCATGTGCTAATCAGTAGATTTTGTACCCATCTTCCCCCTCCCCCTGTCTTCCTTGTCTCCCTTCCCTTGTCTCTCTACTTGGCGTCAGATGCTTCGTTATTGAAAAACAGCAGACGGATGGCGAGTATTGCAAATCCTATGGCAGCGATCGCTTTCAATATTTGTGTAGGTAGTAACTCTGACACAACCCCTCCTGCCAACACTCCCAAAAAGCTAGTCAATAGCAGTGCAAGCGCTGAACCCAAGAAGACAGCACGAGGTGATTGACAACTACCTGAAAGGGCGATCGCGGCTAATTGGCTTTTGTCACCTAATTCAGACAAAAAAACTGTCATGAAGCTTAGTCCTAGAAGATGCCAGTCCATAAATTTTATTCTTTGTCTTAATAACTTGTTTCCTATTGACCTAAGACTACTAACCAACAACGAGATCCCAGAAAAGCAGTAGGGAAATCAGCAATAATAATATTCCTGATGCCTTTTCCACAACTTTAGGAGAAAGTCGCTTAGCCATCCAACGACCTAAAATTACTCCCAACAAACTAGTAGTGATTAATGCTGTAGCAGCGCCTAGAAATACTACCCATGGAGAATGGGATTCCGCACTCATCAATAAAATGGATAACTGCGTTTTATCACCAATCTCTGCTAAAAAAATAGTCGCGAATGTCGTCAAGAAAACCGTCATAGCAGATTGCTTCTGAGAACAATCTGCTGCTGTAGTTGATGGTTGTTCATTTGTCGTGGAAACTTCTATGAAGGATTCCCCTTCCAGAGAAACTGTCTGTGCAGTCATTGAGTTTAAGTCAGGATCATCTCTTAGTTCTGGCTTGCTTTCAGACTGAGAAGTACAAGCAAGGCTCAAAGGCGCGGTGTCAAGTTTCACTGGCTAGTTCTGTTATAAGGTGTTCTCATATTCTTCTCATTTTCTCAGTCTTTTTTACAAATTGCAACCTATCCCCATCCTCATTCAATTACTAAGTAGGTTGGTGAGAATAAACGATTATTCGTAAAGATAGGGCATAGGGCATAGGGCATAGTATAAAAAATCCCCCTTTCCTTGTCCCCCTTGTCCTCCTTGTCCTCCTTGTCCTCCTTGTCCCTCTTGTCTCCTTCAGGCTACTTCACATCCCCACCGCTTGATCAAAGCGAATCATTTCTAGACTGCGATCGCCATAAACACCTTCGATCTGCTGATGACAGCACTCAATTGCGAAGTCATTTAACTCTTCAGGCTCAATACCGTACATATCCTGAAATACTGCTGGTTCCACACGGCAAAAACGTGGACGATTTGGGTAAATACGACATTCGCGGGAGTCATGGTCGAAATTGATACACCATCCTCCTTCACCTATCATGCTGAGGAATAGTTCCAATTCTTCTGTTGATAGATACTCATGCAAGTCTGGACGATCTTCTGGCTGCAGATGACAGCAAGCCCCACATTGCTTTACACATTGCCAAGTTGCCATTGTTAAAACCTTATACTAAAACTTTATGTATATATTTGTTTATCATTTTGTTAAGTAAATTAAAATCTTTGGACAGTTGCCAGATATGATCAATCTCAAGTTCTGCACTTGGGTTATTTAATTTTTTAAGACAATTTGGAGGAAAGATGTTTGAAGCCTTAGGTAATATTCATTGGGAAGTGATTTTTCAGCTAGTCTCCGTAGCACTTATCATGTTAGCTGGTCCAGCGGTAATTTTTGTGCTGGCATTCCGCAACGGCGACCTATAACAGTAAGGAGTTAAGAGTTAAGAGTGGAGAATAGAAGAAGGAGAGCAGAGGGACAAGGAGGACAAGGGGAATATCTTATACTATGCCCTATGCCACACTCCCCATTCTTAACTCCTAACTCCTAACTTTTTCGAGCGCTTGCAGGGCTGCCTGAATGATATTGGCATATTGTACTTTTGACACATCAATTTCTACTGCTTCCTCACGACTCGTTCCCAGTAAGCCGATGGTGTTTTCTGATTGAACGGCTAAGACTTTACCTTCAGGATTTCTAATTCTCAACTCTTGTGAAGAACCATTTTGATATATACCACAGGTGTATTTTCGCTGGTTGTACTCAAAAGTGGTTCTTAATGGAGTTACTTGTGGCGTACTAAACAGGTAAGACTGAGTTGGAACTCGTGTACCCAGTAACTCCAACTCGATGGTGGTGTTATTGTTAAAATTATTTTCTCGCAGCTTGTAGGCAATATCGACTCGAGACGGTAGGGGAAAGTAGTCACGCCAGCGCCATGCGATCGCCTTAATTTGGTGACGCTGATTATCTATAGTCTGCGCCAGCGTGAGTTTGAGGTGAACTTTACCGACAATTTCCTGTTGAAGAACTTGGACATTGGGTGTCCAGAACACAGGATCAGGATTGTCAATACCACAAGGTTCTATGATATTAAGTTGTTGATAGAGCTGGCTATTAATTTGGTTTAAATTGACCTGAGTATCAATTTTTAGAAGTGGTTTGAGATGTTGGAGTTCAAGAGACTTATTAGCAAACTCACTTAGACGAGATCGCAACGCTCCTAAATTTCCTGTTTCCAGAGAAAATCCCCCTGCTGCTTTATGTCCGCCGAATTTGCCTAGTAAATTACGACAATACTCTAAAGCTTCAAACACATGAAACTCTGGAATTCCTCGCGCTGAACCGCGAATATGTGTTTCACTTTCATAAGTTCCAATAAACACAGGAACACCGTAGCGTTCTACTAAGCGAGAGGCAACAATCCCAATCACACCATGGTGCCAGTTTTGTTCCACAATAACCAGAACACGATCTTGCTGTAAAGACGTCACATACAAAGCCTCTACAATTGCGATCGCTTCTTGTTCAATTTGCGTACACATTTGCTGACGCTGTTGGTTAATTGCTTCACACTGCATCGCCCTTTCCAGCGCTATTCCCACATCATCTGTGGTTAGCAATTCTATAACAATCTGAGGATCAGCAATCCGACCAATAGCATTAATTCGCGGACCAAGACGAAATCCAATATCCTCAGGTTTGAGGGATTTAGAGGATGAGCGTTGGGAACTAAGAGAATGAGGAAGTGGAGAGGAAAACGACGAACCCACTGAAGACAGCACAGATGTACCAATTAACTTCTCCCCCCCTTGTCCCCCCTGTCCCCCCTGTCCTCCTTGTCCTCCCTGTCCCCCTTGTCCCTTCACCCCTGACACCTGAATTAACGCTTGCACCCCCGGTAATTTAGATTTAGGTAACTGCTGTAAACCACGTTTGACCCAATGACGATTTACGCCAGTCAAAGGAGCTAAATCTGCTATGGTTCCCAGTGTAAATAGCTCCAGCATCGAGTTTAAGATGTGTTGAGTCTGTCCCATTTTTTCTGCAAGGGATACAGCTACAATATATGCGACGCCGACACCAGCCACACCTCGATAAATAGAAGACTCTGCAATTAGTTTAGGGTTGAGAATGGCATGAGCAGGAGGTAATAGCTGAGGTATATCGTGGTGGTCAGTCACAATAACTTTTAAACCCAATTCTCTCGCTCTTGCAATTGGTTCAAATGCTGAGATGCCATTGTCCACAGTGAGAATCAACCCTACACCTTTGCTATGGTATTCTTCAACAATACGTTTGTTGATCCCATAGCCTTCGTGCATGCGACTAGGTATAGCGTAGTCTACTTTAGCACCCAACCAACGAAGACTACGCAATAGCAAAGCAGTGCTTGTCATACCGTCAGCATCATAGTCCCCACATATAACGATTTCTTCTTGGGAGACAATAGCATTTTGTAATAACTCTAAACTGATTGCTAGATCAGGAAATTCCTCTATTGGTGAAGGTAACTTTAAAGACTCTGGATAGAGGAAAACTTGTGCTTCTTCCAACGTATGAATTCCTCGATTTATCACTAGCTGACTAACTACAGGCGTCAAATTCATCAGTTGTGCCAACTTTTGAGCTAATTCTGTTCTCTGTGGATAAATCTGCCACCTCTGATTAGGCAAGCGCTGAATGCGACGGGAAGATTGAGGTATCGGTTGGTCCAGCACAGTTAAGGAAAAGAGTTAGGAGTTAGTGTATGTTTTGGCTGCAGTCTACAAGTTTAGGATTGTGAACAACCCCATGAATCATTTTTTCACACCCTGGATTTTCTTCTCATCATACTGCTTGTGAAGGTAAAAATGAAAAGTCCCAGAATCCTGGTTTCTGGGAGAAACCGGGATTCTTGTTTCTTTCAAATGATTTAGGATTTCTAGATCTTAGATGTAGTGTAAACTACAGAGATCTATTTTCTAATTTCATGCAAATCTCTGACTATCTTTGTCACTAGTTTTCTTGCTGCAAACCTTACAGATGTGGCTAATATCTTATTTTTGGCACCAGGAATGACAACTGTTTTGTTGGCCATTAAGCCGAGATAACCAATCTTTGCCACAGTTGCTGAGTCCATCATTCCCCAGGGATTGGCAATCTTGGTTTTCTCCATTGCAGCGGCTTTTTGAAATCCGGATGCTGTTGGTCCTGGGCAAAGAACAGTGACAGTGACACCCGTACCTTCTAATTCATTGGCGATCGCTTCTGAAAATGACAAGACATAGGCTTTAGTTGCAAAATAAACTGCCATAAGTGGTCCTGCTTGAAAAGCAGCGACTGAGGCAATGTTTAATATCTTTCCAGAGCCTTGCCTCACCATATCATTGAGAAATAATTTAGTTAAATGGGTGACACACACCGCATTTACCTGTATCATATCCAGTTCGGTATTAAGGTTAGTTTCATAGAAAAATCCATGAGTGCCAAAGCCCGCATTATTGACAAGTACATCAACCTTAATAGATGCTTGCTTCAATTCAGTATAAATTTCATCTGGTGCTGTAGATCGAGATAAATCTTTAACAAGAGGTTTGACAAAAATGCCATATTTTTTTTCTAGCTCGTCTATAGTGTCAGCAAGTTTTTGTCCTTGTCTATCTACTAAAACAAGATCATATCCATCACTTGCAAATAATTTAGCAAATTCATAGCCAATTCCACCAGATGCTCCAGTAATTAAAGCAGTTTGTTGACGCCGCTTTTTGGATGTTATCTTCATGTTGCGATCCTATTTAATTTATGAACTGGCGGTCAACACAGAGCATAGGCGATCTTAATTAGGCAATTATAGTTAAAGCACCAAATTTTAGCTAAAAAGTATTTAGCAATACTGATTTTTAGATTTCAATCTATCTTCACTCATTCGTATTGCTAATTTGCTAATCTTTTTCAAATTTATGTCCACTTATCTATAAAGTCAATTAAAAAAATATCTATAAAAATAGGGATACTTTCTCTTTACTGAAAAGTATCCCTATAAGTTGTTCCTAATAAACTTTCTTCCGAAAAAACTTGTTACAGATAATACCTAACAGTGGTAACAACTCGACTTTTTTGAGAGCGTAAAGCAGTCTTTAAAAACAAAGTTGTTTGGTTGTGCAAAAGACCTTCCCACCAATTACGTGGTACAAAAGCGGGAATAATGATAGTTGTAAAAACACCAGGATGGCGTTCTTCAAAGTGACTGACAAACTCAATAATTGGCTCAATAACAGAGCGATAGGGTGAGTCGATAATTTCTAGGGGAATATCAGCCTCTAATTGTCGCCATTTCTCTTGGAGTTTTTCTCTTTCTGTAGAACCAATATCTACATGCACTGCAACAATTTCATCAGCAACTGTACGTGCATAATCTAAAGCTTCTACTGTTCCTCGATTAAGTTGTCCAACCACAACCACTGCAGGGTGAGTCACAACTTCTGGTTTAGGTCTAGGAAGATAACCTCTTGGTGGCAAGTCCTGAATACTAAGACGTTCTGCTACATATTGGTAGTGGCGACGAATGGCTAAAAATAAGGTGACAAGCAAAGGAATTGCAACCACGACTAACCAAGCTCCTAATAAGAACTTTGTTGATATGATCACACCCAGAACAACTGCTGTAGCAATAGCTCCCAAACCATTCATCAAAGCGCTAGAAAGCCAATTTTGCTCCTTTTCTTTAACCCAGTGACGTACCATTCCAGCTTGAGACAGGGTAAAGGAAGTGAATACACCAACTGCGTATAGAGGAATAGCAGCATTAACTTGCCCTTTGAAGATAATCACCAACATTGCTGCACACAGACTTAGGAGAATAATCCCGTTGGAGTAGACCAAGCGATCGCCCAATAGTGACAATTGTCTTGGTAAAAACCCATCTCGCGACAAAAAGTAACAAAGTCTGGGAAAGTCAGCATAGCTGGTATTAGCAGCCAAAAGTAAGATTAACAGTGTGACAAATTGGACAAAAAAGTAAAATGGTCCATTCCCGAGAATCAGCCTACCTAGTTGAGAAACCACTGTTTGTCCTTCATGGGGAACAATGTGATAAATGTGAGCCAAGTAACTGATTCCCACAAACATTATTCCTAGAATGACTCCCAAGTAGAGCAATGTCTTGCGAGCGTTTTTCCACTCCGGTTGCTTAAAAGCTAAGACTCCATCAGATATTGCTTCTACTCCTGTCAGCGCAGTACATCCTGCAGAAAAGGCTCTCAAGACAAAAAACAAACTGAGTCCTTCTGTAACGGGAAGACTGGATTCTGCTGCCGAAATGTGCCCGGTAGCTTGTTGAAACAAACCGAGAGCAATCAGCACAAAAATACTGACAATGAAGGCATAAGTAGGAATCATAAATAATTTGCCTGATTCCTTTACACCCCTGAGATTTGCCAGCATCAACAAGAAAATAAAAATCAAGCAAAGACTGACTGTGAAAGGTTGCAGTGCTGGCAATGCTGAGGTAAGAGCGGCTGTACCCGCCGATATGCTGACAGTAACTGTTAAGATATAGTCAATCATCAAAGAGCCACCTGCTACCAGTCCTGGATAAAGACCCAGGTTTTCTCTGGCAACAATATAGGAGCCACCTCCTTGTGGATAGGCTCGAATGGTTTGTCGGTAAGAAAGCACGACTATTGCTAGCAGGATGATAATTGATATAGCAATGGGCAGAGACAAACCAAGAGCGCTACTTCCGGCTGCTACTAAAACCAGCAAAATCTCTTCAGTAGCATAAGCAACTGATGACAGAGCGTCTGAAGAAAGAACAGCTAAAGCAGCAGCATTGCTTAACCTTTCTTCATGATGAGCACTTGTTGGTAATGTGCGCCCAAGTAAAAACTGCTTTATTTGAGGGTACAAGGACATACAACGTCCACAGAGCAACTATTTTCTTACCTACTCAGATGAATTAATGGTTAATTCCAGAGCACGGCATATAGCAATTTTGGCAGATTCTCAAGCAATTAACTTAAGATTTTCTTTATAGAAAACTTAGCTGAGTCTCGGTACCACTCACCAGCAAATCACTTTGAGCATTTTGCTCATCAGTTGTAGGTTCTGTACTAATTTCTTCATCTGCCAGCAACTTGTGTGCGGCTTCTAGCATCGATGCTGCAATATCCTGCAGGTCTTCACGGTTGTCTAAATAAGTTTTTAGTGCTGCCATTGGATCAATACTATTACTCGCGCTCAACTCGGGAACGCGGGGTCGAGCCAACTGACTCACCAATTCTGGCTGAATAGTGTATGTATGTGCTGTACTTAAAGCTTGATGTAGCAAGGAACCATCTATGAGATCCAACTGCTCAGAGCGGAGTTTATAGATTAACCTCACGACCGCATCTTGAATCTCGTGCTTGGCGATCGCTTTGAGAATTGCTGCTTGTGGATCGTCTACCTTAGATAGATCTACCTCAATTGTCAGAAAAGTCCGAACAGACAAAGGACAAAATTCCCAACGAGCACGACCCCGCTCTAGCTCTATCATCACATAGCCTTTGTTTTCTTTTTCTTCACTAAAATCAACCCGCTCTATACTTCCTGGATAAATAACTGGGGGGTCGTTTGATTTATTCAAGTTTTGATGACGGTGGACATGTCCTAAAGCGACATAGTCAAAGTTGGGTCGTGTTAATAAGGATAAGGGAATTGTAAAACCTTTCCCTACTGCCAAAAGGCGCTCAGAACCAAAGTTAGCATTGTCTGCCATAACGTGACCCAAAAGAACCGTTGGCACATTAGGATCAAGGCGGCGAATTTCTGCTTCTAGAACAACGTTCAGACGTTCTATTAAAAGTTGGTTGATTTCCTCCAGTGACATACTTCCAGTTTCTTGGCGAGTCATCAATGTAGAACGGGTCAACCAAGGTAGGGTTAAAACCTGCACTTTTCCATTACGGGTTTGGATGTGGTGAGTGGTTAACCTATCGCCAACAACAAATCCTGGTACTCCCAACGTTCGGTAAATACATAAACTTGCTCCCCCTAGCCCTTGAGCGTGTTGATCATGATTACCTACCAGTAATACTGTTGGGATGTTTGCATCCACTAAGCGGCGAAACTGACTAGCAAAAGCTTCTTGTACATATGGTGGTGGGGTGGCGTCTGGAAAGGCGTCACCTCCAAAGATCACAAGATCTACAGGGTCTCCCAAAGCTCTGTCAATACATATGGATAGAGTATTGACAAAATCCTCCAACCGTGTATTTAATCCCGTTTCAGGATTGATTCTTCCGTGGGAGAAGCCACTTCCCATGTGAATATCCGAGAGATGGAGGATTTTTATCATAATTAGTCACTTGTTCTTTGTATTGGTCTTTAGTCTAAATATTAATGACTAAATATTAGTGACTAATGACTAATAACGAAGTGACTAGATATGAATACCACACTCTGTTTTGCCAGTACCACGCCAGCGTCCCGCACGCTCGTCTTCTCCTTCAGCGACTGGGGTGGTAATGGGTTCGTCACCAACACTTGGATAACCTTGATCGTGTAAAGGATTGTATATCACACCGTGTTCAGCCACGTAAACCCAAGTTTCTTTGCGTGTCCAAGTTGCTAAAGGATTGACTTTCAATCTTCCTTGGCTATCTAGTTCAAAGATAGGCATATTGGCACGGGTTACAGCTTGGTCACGGCGACGTCCTGTGAGCCAAGCTACTGTAGCTAATTCATCTAAACCCCGTTGCAAAGGTTCGATTTTTGTGACTTGATGGAATTTTGCAATATCTTGATCCCAAAGCGCTTCACCGTACTTAGCAGTAAAGGCTTCACGTGTATCTACATCTGGAGTTTTATAAATTTTTAGATCTAAATTGTAAATTTCTTTGGCTCTAGCAACGAGTTCCAGTGTTTGTGGGAAGTGGTGTAGTGTGTCAAGAAAGATTACGGGAGATGGATACTTGAGTTCGCTGTAGAGAATATGGGTGATTACCATATCGTCTACATTAAAGGCACTGGTTTGTACTAGTCCAGTTGGAATATTTTCTGCAGTCCATGCCAGTATGTCTCTTGGATGGGCAGTTTCAAATTTCCGGTTCAGTTCATCCAAGTTGGCAGTTTGAGTGGTAAATGGCGCAGCAGCTATCGTCATAAATTTTCGTCAAATTTGTTTCGAATCTTGATTAAGTTTTATTTTACATCAAAAGACTCATAATCCGGTCGGAATTATGTATAAGTTCGGAAATTACCACCTAGGGTGGAGGGGGATGTGGGGGACGAGGGGGACGTGGGGGACAAGGGAGACAAGGAGGACAAGGGGGATATGGGGGACTGTTTTGGGTTACGCTTATTCCAGCCACAGCATTAGAGATTTGAGATGTCACAAGTTTTTGAACAGTCAATTCAGATTAATGCCACAGCTACGGTGGTGGAGCACTGTATTACAGATCGGGTGTTAATGCACCGTTGGCTCAATCCTGTTTTGCGTTGTGAACCTGTAGGTGAATGGAATACTGAGGTAGGTGCTAAAAGTCGTTTTGTTATTCAAATACCCCTAATAGAGCCTACACTAAATAGCACAGTGGTGGAAAGACAACCTGGATTGATCGTGTGGGGCTTTGAAGGTTTTTTTAAAGGACGCGATCGCTGGGAGTGCCAACCAATTGATCAAGGAACTCGTCTGCTTAACCGTTTTGAATTTGAGATTCCCAACCCTCTGATAAGTTGGGGCTTTATAACTTTTGCCGCAACTTGGACAAAAAAAGATATGCAAGATCAACTTTACCGCCTCAAACAAGTCGCAGAGGCAGAACAGACCAGTATATAGTTACTGGTCAATGATCGAGGACAGTTATTCCCTACTTAGTTGAGTCAGTAATCGCCGAATCACAACAGCATCAAAGGCGTTGGGAGATTTTTGAAGATAATTCTCTAGGTCAACAGCTGCTTGAGAAAACCTGCCGAGGCGATAACAAAGAAGACCGCGATCGCGCAATTCAAAAGGTACACCAGGAAACAAAAGTAAAATTCGCTCAACTATTGTTAAAGCTTTTTCTAACTCTTGTTTATCGATGTAAATATATTTTAGATTTGTTAGCATGCGTGCCAAAAACTGCCGATGAGTTACTGGTGCTAAAAATTCTGGTTGTAGTGGTACATTTTTTTGATAAATCTGATTCAGCTTTGTCTGACAATCCTGTGCAAATATAACTTCGCCACAATTAAATGCATCAACAAAAATTTCCATGTCTGGAACATCAGGTCGAATTAGGAAATGTCCTGGCATTCCAATCCCCACCATAGGAAAATCGATCCGTCGAGCAACTTCTACATAAAGCAGTGATAGTGTAATGGGAATTCCTACTCGGCGATCAATGACTTCATTAAAAAAGCTATTGCGAGGATCATAATAGTCTTTTTTGTTTCCAGTAAATCCTAAATCATCATAGAGGTACTGGTTAAGACTTTGAATAATTCGTAGAGGATAACGCCTTACAGGTAAGCGTTCCTCAACCTCTGCTGCCATTGTGTCAAGCGAGTTGAGATATTCCTCGGGATCGAGATCAGGGTATTCTTCTTGTGCAATATATAAGGCTGCTTTTGCCAAGTCGATCAACTCATCAGGCTGCTGGATCTCTTGGTAAAAGTTTTGGCGCGCTGATGAGAAATTCATATGCAAATGCTAAGTTTAGATTGAATGATGACGTTAGAGTAGGTAACAAACCTTTTTCCTCTCTTTCTTCATCTTAAGCCTGCTTCCATAATTCAAAGTTAAAATTCTAAATTTAATTCACCTTAAAATTTTGTGAGGTCGTCTATTGCATATAGCAAAGATGGCGAACTTTATGCAGAATTTGAGAGTAACATAACATGTTAAAATCAACAAGGTCTATAGAATCTTCGTACTTTCGCCTTCTTAAAGAAGGCATGTTGTCAGTATGGGACAGACTATTACTCAAGTAGACGCATTTACCAACACACCTTTTCAAGGTAATCCTGCTGCTGTCTGTGTTTTGCCCGCGCCTAGGTCAGAAGATTGGATGCAGAAAGTGGCACAAGAAATGAATTTATCAGAGACGGCATTTCTTGTGCGACAGGATGATGGGTATAATCTGCGTTGGTTTACACCGACGGTAGAAGTTCCACTGTGTGGTCATGCGACATTAGCAAGTGCTCATGTTCTTTGGTCTGAGGGATATCTTTCATCTGAAACCGCTGCACGTTTTTATACTAAGAGTGGTCTCCTCATTGCTCACAAAAAGGAAGAGTGGATAGAACTTGATTTCCCAGTGAATCGTTCAGAAGTGACAATCCTTTCTTTAGAACTTCATCAAGCTTTGGGTATTCCCATAGAATCTATTATGTCTGTGATGAAAAATTCCCTAGCTTATTTGGTAGAAGTGGAGTCAGAAGAGTGGGTAAGAAAAATACAACCAAATTTTGAGCTACTCAAAGCTTTACCCATCTCGAAAACTATTGTTACTAGTTTAACCAACAAAGATTCTGAATACGATTTTATCTCTCGATTCTTTGCACCAGGTGCAGGAATTAATGAAGACCCCGTTACAGGAGCAGCTCATTGTTGTCTTGCTCCCTTCTGGCGCGATCGCCTCAACAAAGATCAGTTCTTGGCATACCAAGCATCTAGTCGGGGTGGTGTATTAAAGATAACTTATGATGGTGGCTCTCGTGTTTGTATCAGTGGGCAAGCAGTCACTATCCTCAAAGGAGAGTTGACCACTCTAGATGAGAAGTAGGTTTTCTCTGCTATGGGTTAATTGATGATATGAGGCGTGATCAGTCACAATAAAAGTTAGGATATTCTTGGGGTGCTGTTATGTTTAGGCTCACTCAAATTCTCCGTAACCTTTTCATCCGCGTAGAAGCATCAGTTTCTAACATCTTCAGAATTTTCTTTAGCTTCCTATCTCAGTTTTTTCGGTTGTCCGGCAAGCTATTGGGATTCTCTACATCTGAATACTTCTTGGAATCTAATGAACCAAAAGGCTCAAAATCTGTTGAAGCTCAAGATGCGACTAGAACCGAGTCCGTCAAAATTCCTGAAATTTCTTCCACAACTCGCCGTTCCAACAGCAAGATAGATTCCTACTTCTTAAACATGGCTAAGCAGGTAAAAAAGAGCTAGGTCGATAAATTGCTCATTACGAACCCCGCAAAACCAAACCCAAAGCAGAGACGCAAAAGTTTTCGTCTCTGCTTCTACTATAGCTTGTGCATATTTTGACTAACTGGATCAAAATCTCTAGAAAAACGGGTGCTGTCATCATAGCAAGCTTCTTTAAGATCAGCGCCGTACATTTTAACGTTGTTGAGTTTGGCTCCTCTCAAATTGGCTCGTTTGAGATCCACACCGCTCAGGTTTGCTCGTGTTAGATTGGCTTTGGCTAAGTTAGCACCACTTAAGTTAGCTCCCCACAGTTTAGCCTTGGCTAGATTAGCTCCAGTTAAGTCTGCAGCAAATAAATTGATTCCTACTAAGTTTGCTCCAATCAGCTTGGCTTTGCTTAAATTCGCTTTAGGAAAATCTCTTTCTCCCGCTGCATAACGTTGTATCAATTCGTTAGCATCCATTTTTCGCTTACCTTCATCAGCAACACAGAAGCTATTTGCTCCCATTCCTGATCTAATCCGCCTTTAAACTCAGGTTGACTACTGCGCCTGTACCAGTAATTAGCATTACTCAAATCACCTTCTTTTCGGTGTAGGTAAGCATGAACCCAAGCACTATCAGCATCACTAGCATTTTGGACTATTTCATGCGCTGTTTTCCAGTTACCTTTTTTGTCATACCATAGGGCTTGCAGTACCCGTGGTAGTGACTCAGGGCATTTTTGTTGTGTTTCTATCAATTGCTTGAATTCCTCTACAGTCACCCTTTTAACCCCAAACAAATCAAGCCTCTACTTTTAGGATAATTGATTTTGCATGAGTGACTATTCTAAATGAATCAGGGTAATTCTAATAAGTTGTTTGAATTACCCTGATTTTTTGAGCAAATGCCATAAGAATATAAACGCCTTAATTGGCGTAGCCTCCGTTGCGTAAAAATACAAAGCTTGAACCCAGGTTTTAGGGTGCTAGAGCTTGAGTCATTCCAAAATCTGATTCGGCTTAAGCCCTAAATTTAGATGTTGGCTTGAGAAATAGCCAAGCGACAAAGAAGGTTGCAGCGGTAAATAATTGCACTAGATCCAGCGCAGATAGGTAGCCATCTGCAAATGAGGCAATACTGCGATCTGTAATGCCAAATAACCACGAGGAAATACCGAATAGCCAAATTCCATTTTTGAGATTACCCACAAATTCCCTAGACTCAGATGATTGATTAGTCATGATTCTCTGCTTTGTTGGTGAAAAACCTGATGATCGAAAGATTTCGTAGCCGCTTTAACTATCTTTAAGAGCAGCTAGTGTCAGAATTGCAGCATGTAGTGGCTTGTTTGACTCCTAACGCAAGATACATTTTCTATATTAAAAAATATTTAATCATCTTGACAAAACCTCCCAAAGATACATTGTTGTACCTACTCTCTATGACTGCATTGCTTTGGATCTTCAGCATGTTGCAGAAGCTAAGATAGATACACCTCAATCTAATAAGCTGGGGTAGAGATTTTTCTGTTGTTAGCTTGTGGGAAAATAGTCTCACGCCAATACAAGCAACGGATGTAATGGGTGTAATAGATGATTTAGCTATGGAACGACAAGATAGAGTATCTGCTACACCTATGACAAAATTCGTTGACAATTTAGTCTTTGGGTGCGAGATAATCAAGAAATTATGGCAATAGCAATTGATTTTGGTACAAGCAATACAGTCATTGCTCGATGGAACTCCGTAACTCAAAAGCCGGAAACACTTAGCCTACCCGGTTTATCAGTTCAACAAAGCTTGAATCCTCCTTTGATTCCCAGCTTGGTTTATGTTGAAGATGCTGCACTCCAACAAGTTATAGTTGGGCAACAGGTGCGCGATCACGGTCTTGATTTGAAGAACGACCCACGATTTTTCCGCAGCTTCAAGCGTGGTATTGGCACAAGTATCCAAGGCTTTTTACCAGAACTAGACCAGCAGATAGTCACCTTTGAGCAAGTCGGACAATGGTTTCTCACCCAAGTGATTTCGCAATTAACATCCCAACAGGGTGGTCTAGACTCTTTAGTGTTAACTGTACCTGTAGATAGCTTTGAAGCTTATCGTCACTGGTTAGGTACAGTGTGCCAAACCTTACCTGTAGAACAAGTGCGGATGTTGGATGAACCTACAGCCGCAGCTTTGGGATATGGTATGGCAGACCAAGAAGTTCTGCTAGTGATCGATTTTGGCGGTGGAACGTTAGATTTGTCTCTTGTTCAGTTGAATAAAAGCCAACAAGCAGCTCAAAAACCTTTAGGATTTATTGTCAAGTGGGGGAACAAATCCTTAGTTGATTCAAAACAAAAGGTAAAAACTGCCCGTGTCTTAGCGAAAGCTGGGCAGAATTTAGGTGGTAGTGATATTGATAATTGGCTGGTTGATTACTTTGCCAAGACTCAGAACTTGGTGGTTAGTCCCCTAACACTCAGATTAGCGGAACGATTAAAAATCCAGCTATCTACCCAAACTCAAGCGAGTGAAGTTTATTTCAATGATGAGACTTTTGAAAGCTATGAACTAGAAATTAACCGCGATACTTTGGAAGATATTCTAAAAGAACACTCGTTTTTTGAATTGCTAGATGAGTCAATGACAACTCTACTACAACAAGCGCGCCGTCAGGGAATCGAACCTTCAGATATTGATGCAGTTTTGTTAGTCGGCGGGACAGTCCAACTCCCAGCTGTTCAAACGTGGATACAACAGTATTTTGAACCCAAAAAGATTCGTTGCGAACGACCTTTTGAAGCGATCGCTCAAGGTGCGTTGCAACTGGCTCAAGGGGTAGAACTCAAAGATTTTCTCTACCATAGCTATGGTATTCGTTACTGGGATCGTCGCCATAATCGCCACAATTGGCATTCTATCATCAGGGCTGGGCAACCTTACCCGATGATTCAGCCTGTGGAATTGGTCTTAGGTGCTTCTGTGGAGAGTCAACCCAGCATTGAATTGATTATGGGAGAATTGGGGGCAGACACAGGCAGCACAGAAGTTTATTTTGATGGCGATCGCCTCATGACGCGTCGTTTGGAAAGCGGTCAAACTAGTGTTAAACCCCTTAATGATAAAGATGGTGCGAGAACTATTGCCCAACTGACACCACTTGGTTATCCTGGACGCGATCGCATTAAAATCTTCTTTCAAGTGGATGAGCAACGCTTTTTGCGAATCACAGTTGAGGATTTATTAACTAATGAGACGCTATTGGAAAATCAACTCGTGGCACAGTTGAGTTAACTGAATATATTTGTGCAGCACAACCCGACACATAGTCGGGTAATGCAACAAAACCATAAAATAATAATTTTTCGGCTTGACTCTTAGTTAGCTTAAGTAGCAGCCTTACTTCTTATTCCCTATTGTTAGTCTACTTTGTCTTTGTTTTTCACTAAGACTTTAACGTTGACGACAACGCCGTCGTCAACTAAAACGTTGACCTTGACTAGGACTCTGACAGTGTCTGTGACTTTAACTAAGACATTGACCTTGATCACAAACTTAACTTGAACTCATTAGTTGATTACCTAAGCCTCTTTTTCCCTAAAAAAAGAACCCCGGTAGCTAACCGGGAAAAGGAGGTTTCAGGTTGTGTTGTTTTAGCAAGACCGTATCTATTAACCTACAGTATCGTTGTTCTCATTAAAGTTGTTGCCAAATTGCCGTAAAGCGAGTCAGGAAAATATTAATTATTAATGATCACTGGAGTTCCTAAAGATGCCCATTGGAATAGCCATTTAGCGTGATCAGGTGCAACATTAATACAGCCGTGACTAATTGGAATACCAAATTTTCGCAGCCAGAATGCTCCGTGAATAGCATAGCCACCTTCGTAATACATCACATATGGAACATCAGAAATATCGTAGTTTTTACCTTGCATCCGGGCAAATCGATGCTTGGATTGAATTTTGAACACTCCAATCTGAGTAGGGGTAGATTGTTTACCCGAGGAAATAATGACTGCATGTACAGGTTTTCCACCTTCCCAAGCAATTAACCGTTGCGTTGTTAAGTTAATTTCAATCCAGCGCTGATCTGACTTTTGCAAAGTCTGTATTTGTTGCAGAATGAGCTGTTTTGTTGAATTTGCCCAAACCTCACTTATGGTAGTACCAAAAATACTCAGGCTGAATGCTGTACCCATAAGCAATAATTTTAAGGAACGCATCCAGTTAGGAGATATTAGACTTCTCATAGAACATTAACTGAACAGACAAAGTTAGAGAAAATTTCTCTGCTCTTATAATTCCCAGTCTATTGTTGCTATTAAGGTAGGCTCTTAACTCTTCATCCTAAATTAATTGTTGAACTAACTTGGCTGCCAGTTTTGCAATTGATTCCCAGTCATTGTTTGCTACTAACTTTTTGGGAAATAAATGACTACCTAAAGCAATTGCGATCGCCCCTGCTTGTAAAAATTCCTGAGCATTTTCCACAGTCACGCCTCCTGTTGGAATTAAGGGAATATGCCCTAGTGGTCCTTGTAAACTTCTTATATAGTTAGCTCCTCCTAGTGCTTCTACAGGGAACACTTTTACGCAACTTGCTCCACTCCGCCAAGCTGTGACAATTTCTGTAGGAGAGAGCGCGCCTGGTATGATCGGGACACCCAGAGACACTGCAAGTTGAATCATAGCTGGGTCAACATGGGGAGTGAAAAGAAATTGTGCTCCAGAACTAACTGCTGCTTGTATTTGCTTTAAATTGAATAGTGTCCCAGTACCAATAATGCACGTAGGTAATTCTGCACGTAGTTGCGCAATTAATTCAGGCGCGCGATCGCTATTCCAAGTTATTTCAATTAACTGCACTCCACCAGATGCTATTGCTAAAGCCATTTGGTGTGCTAATGAGAAATCGTCAGTACGAATAACAGCGATTAAACGGTTTTTCTGTAAAGTTGATAGCCAAAGTTGCTCAGACATTTTATTTTGATAACTTGATAACTATTAATCACGAGTGCGTTTTTATTGCCGAAGAATGCAGTTGGGTTGAATTTAGAACCCAGAATACTATTATGTAGGGTTTAGGTCGCTATTACCAAGAGTAGACTTCTAAAGAAAGCTGACTTAAATAGTGATTTCCAGCAGCCTGAATCTTTTACCTGCCATCTTTAAAATACAGCAATTATGAGAGAATTCTGTTTCCTGAATTCTGAACTCTTTAGTGATTCAACTCAATCATCTTCAATCTTAGGGAATATATATTTAGACCTAGGAATGAGTCTAATAAATATGAAAAATCTATAGATATCGATGGGTTTAGTTAAGTCGTCAGCAGGATGGAAAGTAAAAAATAAGTTTTTATACTTTATTTCAAAATCTTATTGAGTTCAACTAGGTAATAAACTTATGCCTCTTTACAAACTTGCTGATTTTGATCCAAATTACAAGGAAACATTTGGTGGTGAAGACGTTAAAGCTTTAAGTCTATACACGGAAGGAGGAGAGAGAGTTGGTTCAGTTGCTGATGCTTTAGTCGATGCAAATGGACGCTTTCGCTATTTAGTTATCAATTCTCAAATGAATGGTGCGAGTAAGAGCATTTTACTACCTATTGGTCTTTCCCGAATCGATTACAACGCTCAAAGAGTTTATGTCGATGGACTGAGTAAGCAGCAAGTGGAACAATTGCCTGAGTATAGAGACAACTTGACTGTTGATTATGATTATGAAGAGCAGGTTCGTAAAGCATACCGACCAACAACTAGCGATGTAGCTTACGACGCTAACACATACAATTACGAACAAGAGCCACTTTTATACAATTTGAATGAGCAAAATCACCAAACATTCAAACTCTTTGAAGAACGATTGATTACTACCAAAAACCGTATTAAAACAGGGGAAGTCACAGTTAGTAAGCACATTGAAACAGAAACTGCACGAGTTGCAGTACCTCTTGAGAAAGAAAGAGTTGTTATCGAGCGAGTTACACCAACAGCGCCAGAAGCAGTAGTAGATACAGATGAACTACAGTTTCAAGAAGGTGAAGTTGCACGCATAGAAGTTTATGAAGAAACTCCTGAAATTCATAAGGAAGCTTTTGTGCGTGAGGAAGTTCGAGTCAAGAAAGTCGTAGAACACGACACTGTTGAAGCACAGGAAACTATTCGCCGAGAAGAGTTAGATATTGCAACTGATGGCAATTTACCAATAACTCAAAATGATGCAAATTCTATTGACCGTGTTTAATACTGTTTCTCAGTAAAAATATACTTACTGTAATCTTACTGTGAGCTTTCCCCCCCAAATGGGGGGGTGACACAAAGGTTGAAAAAACAGATGTTTTCTGTGAGAGCAAGTATTAGATATTCATAAACAATAAAATCAATCTATATGCATATTTTTTTATAAGTCTGTTCTAAAAAATAATTTTTATGACCTAGGGTAATCTCTTAAAAAAAAACTTATTTCTGAAGGAAGATGGTTTATGCAAGTTATTTTTTTAATCTTGAATTATCAAAATAAATACAAAGTTTTTAGGGAGAATTAAGAGAAATGGCTCTTTACAAGATTAAAGATTTTGATCCAAATTACCGTGATACTTTTAATGGTCACGATGTAAAAGGAATGGGTGTTTACGCTGATAGAACCGATGAAAAGATTGGTAGTGTTAGTGATTTATTAGTAGATGAGCAAGGACATTTTCGCTATCTTGTTGTAGATCTAGGTTTTTGGATTTTCGGTAAGAAAGTATTGCTACCGATAGGTCGTACTCGTATTGATTACAATGCTGATCGCGTTTATGCCGTTGGGATGACAAGAGAACAGGCTGAAAATTTACCTGAGTACAACGAGCAAGATACGCTAGATTATGACTATGAAGAGCGTGTACGCGGTGTTTACCGTACTCCCAGCGCAGTAGAAGCACCTCTAGAGACCTCTACTCCATTAGATGCATCAGTGGCTCCAAGCACGACGGCTCAACCTGCGCCATATACGGCTCCAGCTTACAATCGTGATACCTATAGGTATGATCAAGAGCCTTCTTTATTCGGATTGAATGACCAAGCTCATCAAACTCTCAGATTGTATGAAGAGCGCTTAATTGCTAGTAAACAGCGTCGCAAAACTGGAGAAGTCTCTATTGGTAAGCACGTTGAAACAGAAACGGCACGGGTTGAAGTTCCTGTAGAAAAAGAGCGAGTTGTTGTTGAGCGTGTTACTCCAGATGATGCTGGTAGACCAGTTGCTCCTGGCGAAGCAAGCTTCCGTGAAGGTGAAGTTGCACGTGTAGAAATCTACGAAGAAACTCCTGAGATTCATAAAGAGGCTTTCGTCCGCGAGGAAGTCCGAGTCAAAAAAGTCGTAGATCAAGAGACTGTTGAAGCTCAAGACACAGTGCGTCGAGAAGAACTGGATGTAAATGCTCCAGGTCTTCCAATTGATGAGCGTTAATATCAAACTTCGTGTTTGTGTTTATTAGTCATTGGTTATTAGTAGTTTGCTAATAGCTAATGACTACTTAAATATTGCACTAAAGCTCTCTTGATGCATAAATTGCTTAGCTTCAATTGATTTCCTACTAAATTTAATTCAATATATAAAATATAAAAAACTTTCATCCATGGTGAGAAACATGGCTTCTTTCGAAAATCATGCATTAAAACAAAAAGCCAGGATCACTAATTTACTAGAAAATTTAAGAGCAAAGGTTAAATTCTTTACTGTAGTTAATCATCAAGGCAAGATATTAGGTGAAGTTAAGGATTTAATTATTGATGCGAATCGCAAATTAACATTTGTCATATCTCAAACAATAGAGCCAAAAAAGCGCTACTTCCAATTAAAAAGTCATTTAGTAGAGAGAATTGATTCAAAAAATAAAATTATTGTAACAAATGTAGAGGATTCAAAAGTAAAAGAATTATCTTATTCTATTAATAATTCAGAACCAGAAAATGAAGATTTAATAAGAACAGAAGAAATACCTGAAGTTAGAAATTCTCAAAAAGAAAATATAAATAGTGATATGGAAAATAATTTTTTTAATTCAGAAATAACTACTGATAACACAACTGAGAACAATAATAAGATGGAGTCAGTTATTGCAGAAAGTGTGGAACCGATTCACGAAGAGATTGTTCGTTTGCTAGGAGAAAAATTAGTCGTTAACCGTAGCAAGCGCAAAGTTGGTGAGGTCATAGTTCGCAAAGAAATTGAAACTCGAATGCTACAAATTCCAGTCCGGCATGAGAAGCTTATTGTAGAACAAGTTAGTCCAGAACAAAAGCAACTTGCGGAAATAGATTTAGGGCAAGAGGAGATTTCGGAAATTGAGTTAGAATCAGGAGAAACGCTCAATCTTGATAATGTTGACAGCAATCTCAGTGTTACTGGTGAATTTCACTCCCCTAAAATTGCTAGTTTGCTTTTAAATGCGATCGCCCTTGAGCAAAATCACGGTTGTAAGAAAGTACGAGTAACAATCTTTGTAGAAGATGAAAAACATCAACAAACATACCAAGAGTGGTTTGCTCGTACTTCTAATAGTAAATATACTCAAAAATAAGTAGATATGTTCTAAGTAGGAAGTAAGTTGTTAATAGGGTAGGTTATATTTCCTGCTGTACGTAGTTATTTTAGCTACTTCCTATGAAATATCGACTGACTTTGAGACGATTCCTACTAAAAAGAAAAATAAAGAACCAACGGCATCAAATTTATATCAAAGTCCAGGATGGACACTTTCACATTGAGGGGGTAAATGCTTGGTATTCCTTTTTACGTGACCCCTATCATTTGCTGCTGACAATCCCCTGGACAGTTTTCATGGCTATAATTGGCTGTCTTTATATAGCTAATAACGTAATATTCGCACTATTTTATATGGCTGGAGGAGATTGCATTGCGAACGCCAAAGTAGGCTCTTTTTTAGATGCGTTTTTCTTCAGCGTTCAAACACTAGCCACTATTGGCTATGGTGCGATGTATCCTAAGACTGTATATTCTAACACAATTGTTACAATTGAAGCAATGGTAGGCATGGTAGGAGTGGCAGTCCTTACAGGACTATCATTTGCTCGTTTCTCGAAGCCAACTGCTCGCGTGGTATTTAGCCGTGTTGCGGTAATTACTCCTTATGACGGAATACCCACATTAATCTTTCGCACAGCTAACAAGCGTCGCAATTTAATTATAGAGGCACAGATGCAGGTGTATCTGATGCGCGATGAAGTGACTATTGAAGGGCAGTTTATTCGTCGAATTTACGAGATGCAATTACTAAGACACCGCTCACCTAGCTTTACCTTAACCTGGGCAGCAATGCATCAAATTAATGAATCGAGTCCACTTTATGGGATGACGCCAGAATCAATGGTTCAAACAAATAGTACACTTGTTGTCTCTATGAGTGGCATTGATGAAACAGTTGCACAGCTTGTTCATGCCCGTCATACTTACGCCGCTCACGATATTTTATGGAATAGTCGCTTTGTAGATATTTTCCATCAAACCCCTGAAGGGCACCGTTACATCGACTACAGGTACTTTCACGATGTTGTACCTCTAGACCCCGCGTGATTTAGGATAATTTAATGTATTTAACACAGAAGCAATAGACGTGACGATAGGTTACGCCTTTACAGTCAGAGAAGCACAGTGGCTACTTAATTTGGGTTACAACTACTCAGTAGTCTCATCTGTTGGTGGTTGTAACTCTTTGACAACAACCCGACCATTTTCCACAACAGTACACTTGTGAGATGTGTTCTTAGTCTTACTGACTGGAACATCTTCTTCTTGCTGGGTTTGATCATAGTTACCCTGCTCACGTTGCTGATTGAGAACAACACAGGCAGGACCGCAGGAAAATGACATATGAATTATTTTGAGCTTCTATATTTATTATCTCTCGACTTTTCCATTGCTGACCATAAAGCTTCACAGAATTGAACGCACCTCATCAAAATCAAAGATTATGGACGGGAACTCATGCGCTATAAAATCCGGAGATTCCATAATGTTCCCAAATTTACTGGCTTCCTCAGTATGTCATCATGACTTTTGCTGACTGTTCGAGAACGGCATTTCAATAACCCTACCTATGCCAAGTTGAAGGAGAAAGCAAAGAAAGTATGAATTATTGATGAAAATGTCGTTAAGAGAACAAAATATCACTCAAAGCTACTTTTAAGTGGAAAAAGAAGGTAGTAAAATGCTGGTTTTATGGTTAAAATCCAACGCTTCTGAATCGGAACCATTTGTTAAGTTAGACGATCTAAGAATACAATATCTTCACCTAGCTGTTTGTGTTCATCCTGTCAACAGAATGACCTGGCACAATTTTCAAACAAAACACCGCTTTGATAAGCGACGCCCATGAATCAATTGAACAATGGTTTCACTCTATTTCTCAGTCTGCTAGTTGAGGCGATGCCTTTTTTGTTGCTTGGGGTTTTGTTCTCCAGTTTGCTACTACTGTTTGTTGATGAGCGTAAACTGGTGGAAAAGATGCCTAAAAATGTTCTGCTTGGAGCTTTAGTCGGTAGTTTGATAGGCTTTCTATTTCCTGTTTGTCAGTGCGGTAACGTGCCAGTAGCGCGACGACTATTGATGCAGGGAGTCCCCACACCAGTGGCAATCGGTTTTTTATTGGCAGCACCAACAATTAACCCTATCGTTATTTGGGCAACTTGGACGGCATTTCGCGATCAGCCAGAAATAGTTGTGTTGAGAGTTGTGTTTTCTTTATTGATCGCAATCATTATCGCTTCTATCTTCAGTTTTCAAAAAGACCTAACTCCAATCTTGCAACCTGCGATCGCTCGCTATTTGAAATTTAATCCGCCTGTTACACCTGAGGTGAAAGGAAACAAGAGAAATTACCCGGTGCAACAACAATCTGCTACACCCACTCTATTGCAACCAGGCACTTATTTGTTGGGAGGAGGGCAAGCAGGTCAAACTCTACGGATGGACATGAATACTCCCCTGCAAGCCACAACTACGACCACGAAAAGCCCTAAAAAGCAACTCTCAGAAAAACTGCGACTCTTGGTAGATAATACCGTGCAGGAATTGCGGGAATTGGGAGCAGTGCTAGTGATAGGAAGTGCGATCGCTGCTGCTATTCAAGTTTTCATACCTCGTGAAGTTATCCTTAGTTTAGGCTCTGGTCCCGTAAGTTCCATTGCTGCGATGCTGGTTTTATCGGCAATAGTTTCAATTTGCTCAACAGTTGACTCATTCTTTGCCTTGTCTTTTGCTTCCACCTTTACCAGTGGTTCGTTGCTAGCTTTCCTTGTATTCGGTCCAATGATTGACTTTAAAGGTCTTGGTTTAATGTTGTCAATTTTTAAACCAAGGGCTGTTGTTTACTTATTTACTATAGCTGCACAGTTAACGTTTTTATTTACCCTTTTCCTTAATTTACATGTCATTTAATTTAGTCAAGAGTTAGGAGTTATTAGTTATATTCCTAACTCCTAATTCCTCACTCTTAACTCCCTATGACCTCAATCCAAAGTCTAAACTCTAAAATTCAAAAAAGATTTATGCCTTGGCTAGATGTCCTAGCAATTACAGCTTGGGGCATCTTAATTCTCAAATATTGGTTAACTGGCAAACTAAACTTATTAATTCACCCTGATTACTTCTGGTTGGCGATTTTGGGTGCTATTGGTTTGTTAATTGTTGGTTTATTTAAGGCGGGAGAAATTCTGTCTCAGCGTCGCCAACTCACTCCCGTTACTGAGCAACATATTACTCTATTTCCTCCTAGTTTGGGCAGTATCTTGCTATTAGTAGCAGCAATTTTGGGCCTAATTATTACACCTGGCGTATTTGCTAGCCAAACAGCACTCTCAAGAGGAGTAACTGATTTAGTAGGAACATCTCGCACCCAACCTCAAGCATTTCACGCGTCTGTTCGTCCCGAAGAGCGAACACTAATAGACTGGGTACGAACGCTCAATGTCTATCCAGAGCCTGATGCCTATACAGGGCAAAAAGTCAAAGTGCAAGGATTTGTTATTCACCCACCAGAATTGGCAAAAGAATATTTGTTGCTAGCAAGATTTGTAATAACTTGCTGTGCTGCAGATGCCTATCCGGCAGGATTGCCTGTCAAACTAAAAGACACGACTCGTGACTCCTATCCACCTGATACCTGGTTGGAAGTAGAGGGACAAATGATCACAGAAAACTTATCAGGTAAACGTCAACTTACCATTGCGGCTACATCCCTGAAGAAAATTCCTCAACCAAAAGATCCCTATAGCTATTAGGCATGGGTCGTTGGTTATTAGTCATAAGTCATGGGTTATTGGTTATTAGGACAAACGATAAAGGACAAAGGACAAAGGGCAAATGACTAATAAAGCATTTTTCCAACCCCTAGATCGTGTTGCGATCGCACTCATGCTCATCCTCAGTCTGCTCATTGGGCTGTTAATGTTACAGGGTGATGTAGTTAAACCTAGTGTTCGAAAGTTTAGCTGGCAAAACCAACAAATTGGTGCAGAGGATGTTTCTTTCTCCATGATCTTTAGCCGTCCTATGGACATCAAAAGCGTAGAGAAGAACTTGGAAATCAATCCGCCACTGGCAGGTAAATTTAGTTGGGCAGGGCGACGGATGGTTTATACACTTCTTACACCAGCACCCTACGGTACAAATTATCAACTCAAGTTGCGTAATGCCGAAGATAAATTTTCTCAAAAAGGGAAAAAAACTAGACTCATCCAACCCTTTACAGGAGCTTTTCGGACGCGCGATCGCGTTTTCCTTTATATAGGAACTGACAATGAAGATCAAGGACGGTTAATTCTTTACAATCTCACTCAAGAGCAAAAAAAAGTTCTTACCCCAAAAGATATAGTTGTTTTGGATTTTAAACCGTTTCCTAATGGGGAAAAAATTTTATTTTCTGCTCACACAACTGCCAATCAAGATATACTTTCAAATCAAATCTATACAGTAACAACAGGTATTCCTGCACAATCAGAAAAGCAAGCAGAAGCAGCAGGTAAAGTTGATCTAGTTTTAGATAACAAAGACTATCAAAACTTGAAATTCGACTTATCTCCTGATGGTCAAACTATTGTTGTTCAGCGAGGTAACAAAGCTAATCCTGGTGACTTTGGTTTATGGTTTATGCCAGCAACCCACAGTAGTTCTGGTGAAAAACCTGTGCTTCAACGTCTACAAAGCCAACCAAGTGGAGATTTTATGATCACACCAGATAGTAGAGCTGTCGCGGTTGCGCAAGGGCAAGGAGCAGCAATTTTACCCTTACAAAAGGATGCCAATAAACCTTTGGATTTTCTGCCACAGTTTGGTTTAGTACAGGCGTTCTCAAAAGACGGTTCGAAAGCAGCTATGGTAAAATTTAATACTAACTATACAAAAGATCTGTTTTTAGTTACCAACCAAGGTTTACAGAAGCAGCTGTTACGTACTAAAGGCTCCATTCTAAGTTGTCAGTTTGATACTGCATCACCTACCCTCTACTGTTTGCTTACACAGCTATTGCCTGGGGAACAATACCAAGAACAGCCATATTTAGTAGCTATTGACTTGAAAACTTGGCAACAAAAACCTCTGCTAGTCTTGCCTCCTCAGGAACATAACGTACAAATGAACTTATCACCAGACGGTTTGGGTTTATTATTTGACCAAGTTATACCCCAAACCAATCCCACCGCATCTGCAAGCCCTTTGACAACCGATGATGGACAGCCCATCGCCACTAGTCGCCTATGGCTGTTACCCCTAATGCCTATTTCCGATTCAGAAGCAGCAACTGAAATTAAACCAGAACAACTTCCTATGTCTGGATTTCACCCCCGTTGGCTACCCTAACTCCCCCTTCCCTGTGCCCCTCCACTCCCTTATCCTCCCCTTCCCACTCTCCGCACCCAATCAAAAGCCTGACCCCGCACTTTAACTGGTAGAAGTGATAACCCCAGTCCAGTCCAAGCCTTAGTAGGAGAAATAGATTGACCAGCTAAAACCAGTTCTCTTCCTTTTTGTGTTTCACCAATTTCGATCAAGCGCAGTCCTAATAACAACTGTGTTTCTTGAAAACGCTTCACTCTAATATATTCCAGCTTCTCAGAATCAAATTTATAACTTGCTAAATAACGTAACTTATCGTCTAAATAATGAATTGCTCGACTTAAACCTTGCTGTTCTTGATGAACTCGATATTCCATCAATAGTTCTGGTAAATAATAGCCCTTTTTATTAGCCAAAGCCAGCCTGACGAATAAATCATTATCCTCACAATTTTGCCAATTAGGCTGCATAAACCCTATATCTTTTAAGGTTTGGCGACGAAATAAAGTTGCTCCAATTTGAAAACTTTGATTAACAAATACAGCTTCTAATAAATTGTCTACCACACCAGCAGGTAAATTTTTTCTCCCCCAACGCTGTGAGTTATTTACAGTTTTTTGCTCATCTCGAACATTATTAATGTCAATTAACCAGTGATCAGTACCAACAAAATCAATAGTTGAGTCTTGCTCTAAAATTGGTACGGTGCGCACTAGAAAATTTGCAGTCAATCTATCATCATCATCAAATTTAATAAAGTACTCACCTTTTGCTGCATCGAAGCCAGAACGCATATTATTGCTTTTACCAATATTTTGTTGATGACGGATATACTTGATACGGTGGTCTGTGTATTTTGACATGAGTTGAGACGTCGTGTCTTGCGAACCGTCATCACAGACAATTAGCTCAAAGTCTTGATAAGTTTGATTTAATGCACTTTCAATAGCGTAAGGTAGTAAGTCTACACGATTAAAAGTAGGAATGCAAATACTTACTTTAGGCACAATAAATTCTGGATACTCAAAATTTTGAGGTTACAACATACAAAATCCATATTTTATTTTTCTTCTAAGTTTAGAAGAATTTTAATAAAAATATTAAAACAATATCTTTAAAGATATTAATGATGAAATAAAGTATGTTAAAGATGGATTTTATCTTATATTCTTTACTCTGGATATTATTTCTATAATTATGAAAATTTTGATGCTATCTTCCACATTTCCTTATCCACCAACACGAGGAGGAACTCAGGTAAGGACATTTCATTTGCTTAAGTATCTTAGCCAACATCATACTATTACCCTGGTAACTCAACGAGAATCTAGTGTCACAGACACAGAAGTGCTAGAATTACGTGATTATGTTGATCATCTGGTTCTTTTTAACCGTCCTCCTGAGGAAATGTCAACCAGGGAAATACTGAAAAAATTTCAACGTTTCATCACATTTCTTAGCAAAGGTACACCACCAAGTGTTTTAAGCCGCTACTCAATTGAGATGCAAAATGCGATTGATCTGATTGTACAGGCAAGGAAATGTGATGTAATTACCTGTGAACATAGCGCAAATGAAATCTATGTGCGATCGCATTTCCAAAACCAGATCAAAACTGTAGTCAATATTCATAGTTCCGTTTACGGTACTTGTTACAACCAAATAAAAAATGGCATTTCTGAAAATAAATTGAGAGACATAATTTATTTACCGCTTTTACGTCGCTATGAAAAACGCTACTCCTCCAAATTTTCATCAATTGTAGTAACAACAGAAGAAGATAAAAAACAACTACAGAAATTTCAGCCTGACAATGAAATTACAGTTATCCCTAATGGTGTTGATTTTACCTTATTTCCCAATCGCATCATAAATCCAGGTGGATACCGATTGATATTTATTGGTGCGATGGATAATTTAGCGAATATTGATGCTGTTTGCTTTTTTAGCAAGAAAATATTACCAGAAATTCAAAAACTTTACCCAGAGACAACATTTGATATTGTCGGTGCTCATCCTACACCAGAAGTTTTAGCACTGAAAGAAAAACCTGGAATTACTGTGACTGGCCAAGTGTCTTCAATGGCGGAATACTTACATAAAGCAACTGTATGTGTTATTCCTATGCGGACTGGATTTGGTATTAAAAACAAAACCTTGGAAGCTATGGCTGCAGGTGTACCAGTGGTTGCAAGTGATCGCGGTCTAGAAGGACTGATAGTAGAGGGAGAAAATGTACCACTAAGAGCATTGCGCGCAAATCAACCGCAAGAGTATATTTGGGCAATTACTCAACTGTTTGAAAACCCATCATTAAGGTTTGAGTTGTCTCAAAATGCCAGAAAATTCATAGAAGAGCAATTTACTTGGGAAAGTGCTGGCAAACGTTATGAGGAAGTTTGCCTGAATTAAAGCTGACAGAAATACTCTAAGCAAATTACTTATTTAAAATGTACTAAAAAATATCATGGTAGACCGTCCTTCAAACCCAGCACCGCAGTCACAGAGACAAAATCAAAGCAATCCAAGCCAAAACAAACGAATTAAGGGAAAAATTAACAGAAAACTGCTTTCTTACAGTGTTTCATCACAAAACAACACAAATTTATCCTCAGAAAAACCCAGAAGACGTCTAGGATCAATGGTTGCAATCTCAATATTGTTAACTAGTGCTGGTTTAATCTCAATGTTTGCCTGGCTGAGCATTCTATTTATATGTAATCCACAGCAATTAGATTGGCTGAATCGAACTTTACCAGAATGGGCAAAAATTTCCCTTAATTAGCAAGGAATTTCAGCCTCTTTCAAATAAAGCCTATCGTCACGCAACAAAATCTAATCCTCCCTTCCTTTGTCCCCCTTGTCTTCCCTATCGCCCTTGTCTCCCTTCCCCGTATCGTAAAAAAAAGACTCCTACTCTAACTCTTCCGTGACCGATATTAAAGGGTTTCTATAAGGATTTTTACTTATTTCTCTGTTTTTCCTCCAATTGCATCACCCAAATTTGCACTTCATGTGGCACTCTGAAAAACAGAACATTTTTCAATCTGACATTTTCGCTACACGGAATTGCCTTATAGGTTATGCAAACTCTGTCCAAGCTTACAAATTCCAATAGTGCTTCTGGTCAACCCATTTTTGACACCACTATCAAGCGTATTAAAACCCGCCCAGTCCAAGTTGGTAGTGTCACCATTGGTGGGGTTCACCCTGTTGTGGTTCAGTCAATGATCAATGAAGACACTTTAGATATAGATGGTTCTGTAGCAGCAATTCGTCGTCTACATGAAATAGGCTGCGAAATTGTTCGCGTTACTGTCCCAAGTATGGCTCATGCTAAAGCTTTGGCAGAAATTAAACAGAAATTGCTCAAAACTTACCAAGATGTACCCATTGTTGCTGATGTGCATCACAATGGAATGAAAATTGCTATAGAAGTTGCTAAGCACATAGAGAAAGTACGGATCAATCCGGGGTTGTATGTGTTTGAAAAGCCCAATCCCAGCAGAACTGAATACACACAAGCTGAATTTGACGAAATCGGTGAAAAAATTCGTGAAACATTGAAGCCTCTCGTCATTACGCTACGAGATCAAGGTAAAGCCATGCGGATTGGTGTTAATCATGGCTCTCTTGCTGAAAGGATGTTGTTCACCTACGGTGACACCCCAGAAGGTATGGTGCAATCAGCATTGGAATTCATTCGGATCTGTGAATCCTTAGACTTCCATAACTTGGTGATTTCGATGAAAGCCTCGCGTGTACCAGTTATGGTAGCTGCGTACCGTCTCATGGTACAGCGGATGCATGAACATGGTATGGAGTATCCCCTACACTTAGGTGTTACAGAAGCAGGTGATGGAGAATACGGAAGGATAAAATCTACGGCTGGTATTGCGACACTTCTTGCTGATGGCATTGGCGATACAATTCGCGTATCATTGACCGAACCACCAGAAAAAGAAATTCCCGTTTGCTACAGTATTTTGCAAGCATTGGGATTGCGGAAAACAATGGTGGAGTATGTAGCCTGTCCTTCCTGTGGCCGCACTTTATTTAATCTTGAAGAAGTGCTTCATAAGGTCAGAGAAGCTACCAAGCACCTGACAGGATTGGATATAGCAGTTATGGGTTGTATTGTTAATGGACCCGGAGAAATGGCCGATGCGGACTATGGATATGTTGGTAAAACTCCTGGATATATTTCTCTTTATCGAGGGAGAGAAGAAATCAAAAAAGTTCCGGAAGACAAAGGTGTGGAAGAGTTAATCAACTTAATTAAGGCTGATGGACGCTGGGTAGATCCTTAAAGTTTTTTAAAAATTCTGTATTGGAAACCACAAAGCTCGCCGGATTGCCAAACATTTTTTTGAAATATATTAAGATATGCTCAGTCTCTACAGTAGTACCCTGTGTTAGATTGAGCATACTGTCATAATTATATTTTCCGTCTGGCGCAGCTGTCATTATGGTAATTACAAGAAATGGGCTTGTTGTGTTGGGTGCTACAGCGGTGACGCTATCCACGATCGCAGTCACTAGCTTAGGTATACACTCCCAAGGGCAGGCATTGTTTAAAGAAAGTCCTAAAGAATTATTAGATGAGGTTTGGCAGATTATTGACCGTCAATATGTAGATGGTACATTTAATAATCAAGATTGGCAGTCTGTTCGTCGTTACTATTTAAGCAAGACCTACAATAACAAGGAAGACGCTTACAAGTCCATCCGGGAAATGCTGAAGAAGCTTAATGACCCTTACACCCGGTTTATGAACCCAGAAGAGTTCAAGAGTCTGCAGGTGGATACTTCTGGCGAGCTTTCGGGTATTGGAATATCAATTGGAGTAGATGAGAAAAATGGCAAGAAATTGACTGTCATCGCGCCAATCGAAGATACGCCAGCCTTTAAAGCGGGTCTGCAAGCTAAAGATGTGATCGTCAAGATCAATGGGAAAAGCACAGAAGGGATGGATACAAACCAGGCAGTTGCCCTGATCCGAGGCGAAGCTGGAACATCAGTAAACTTGACGATCCTGCGGAATGGTCAACAAAAAGACTTTACGATCACACGGGCCAAGATCGAAATTCATCCGGTTAAATACTCCCAAAAACAAACTCCTGCTGGCAACACTGGTTATATTCGTCTGAACCAGTTTAGTGCTAACGCTGGTAAAGAGATGCGTGACGCAATCACAAACTTAGAAAACAAAAAGGTGGCTGGGTATGTCCTGGATTTACGTAACAATCCAGGGGGATTGCTTTTCTCCAGCGTCGAAATTGCGCGCATGTGGCTAAATAATGGCACGATTGTCTCTACCAAGGATCGTCAAGGAGAGGTAGACCGAGAAACGGCCAGTGGACGTGCGTTAACGAATAAACCACTGGTTATCTTGGTTGATAAAGGTTCAGCTAGTGCTAGTGAAATTCTTTCAGGTGCCTTGCAAGACAATAAGCGTGCTGTTTTGGTTGGAACTCGGACTTTTGGGAAGGGTTTAGTGCAATCAGTTCGTCCTCTTGATGATGGTTCAGGAGTAGCAGTGACAATTGCTAAATACTACACTCCCCTAAATCACGACATTAACAAGCGGGGAATTGAGCCAGATTTCAAGGTAGAAATATCAGATGCTCAGCGACAAGACTTATGGCTGCATGATCGAGACAAACTCGGTACTTTAGCAGATCCCCAATTTGCCAAAGCAGTCGAAGTTTTACATCAAGAACTCGCTGCAAAAAGCAATACAAGCGCGCAAAGGTAGGTAAATACTTTTAGATTATTGTGGACAAGGGGGACAAGGGGGACAAGGGGGACAAGGGGGACAAGGGGGACAAGGGAGGGGAAGTTTCTACAAATTGGGGACTCCCTAGAAAATAGAAGTTTTGTTTTCTGTGACTTGTATGAAGGATTCAAACTGACCATCAGGTGTCCATTGGATAGCGCCGTCTTGTCCTGTAATAAAAACCTTTGTCTGGCTTGAACTAAGTTCAGATAAAGTTTTCGTGTCGATAGCATTAGATGATGCGATCGCCACTTGTGGTTGTAAGGTTGTCACTAATGCTTTCAAGGATTGACCTGGACACCACAATACTTGTGGATGGGGTAGTGTACCTTGTTTGAGCAGCTGAGTCAGTACCTCGGGCTTGAGATTACCAACGAATAACCAACTCTGACCTAAAATTTGCACCTGTAAAATAGGCAATTGGTCGTCAATTAGTTGTGTAACAGTCGTACCAGTATTTATAGTCTGACCAACTGCTAAAGGTTGGTAAATTCCTTGTTGCTTTAGCACTTCTTGTTGAGTTCCCATGCTAACTAAAGCATTTTCTGGGTTTAAAGCATAGTTATAGAAGGCTTTGATTGGTAAATGTTGTAGCAACTCTAACCAACTATGACTACCAGTGCCTAGGAAATCTGTTGCGATCGCCCAATCAATTCGATTCACACCCTGTTGTTGCAAAAATGGCAAGATAGCATAGCGTCCTGTACTCTCGTCGCTACTATTAATGAGTGTGACCTTGCCATGATCTTGTATGACGAGTACTGGCTCGGCACTACCTGTCAGCACTGTAATCCGAAATAGAGTATTTGCAGAATACCATGCGGGAATTAGCATCAACCCAACAGAGATCAGCCCTGCAAACCACCATCGCTTTTGCCACCAAGGTATCAACCAAACTGAAATAAGTAGTATATAAGCTACTAGCATAGCTCCTGCAGATATACTACCTACAGCAACAGATGATCCCGGTAATCCAACAAAAAATCTCACTAGCTGAATGAATAAATGTGTTGGATAATACAAAAATCCAGCTAAGGTACTTCCAAGAGTCGGTGAAATTAAGCTTGTCAAGGCGCTGAGCATTCCACCAATAGTGATGATAGAAACAAATGGGCTGGCAAGGATTCCTACTGGCAAATAGTAAATTGCTACCACGCTAAAGACATGCAATAGCAACGGTAATGTCCATATTGTGGCAGCCAGGGGAACTGCAATCAAAGAAGCCAAGGCAGGTGGTAACCAATCTAAGCGTTGAATCAATGGCGGTACAGTAACAATTAACCCCAACGTTGCCAGAAAACTGAGTTGAAATCCTAAATCCCAAATCCATAAAGGATTAAACAGCAACAATAGTACTGCTGCAAGCAATAGCGCACCCAATTTTCTGACTTTTCGTCTTAAGCCCATTCCAATGAGTGCTGCCAAGCCCATAATGACGGCTTTGATTACTGTCGGCTGGAACCCAGTTAAACACAGGAAGATAATTAATGATGTACAGCCAATGAGAAATTGAGTGACCCTTGGAGAACGTCTTGTCAAAGCAAGTATGACACCCAAGATGAGGGAAGTTTTCAACCCTGGACTAGCCAAAACGTGAGCTAATCCTACTCGCACAAATACGTCGCGAATATCGTAGGGTAAATCAACAACTTTGGTGCCTAATGTCATGGCGCTGACAAGAGTCCCTTCAGGAATACCCAGTTGCTGAACTTGCGATCGCACAATTCGGTCTCTGATTTTCCACAATCCCCACTTACGCTCCTCATCCAGAATACTTATCCGTCGTCCACTAAGACCAGCAAAAGCACCTTCTTGTCTAAGAAATTGCTGAAAATCGAACCCACCTGGATTTGATGCTGGTTTTGGTTTGTACAAAACGCCAGTAATAGCAATTTGTTGACTATGATGTAACCCCGTTGCTTCAAGTAAAGGAACAGTTACATATAACTTACCTGTCACACCTTTGCTAGCACTTGGTGAACCAACATCATTATTTACTTCATCCAACTGAGTTGGTGCAAACCAAAATTGACTCTTCCCAGAGCGAGTCAATCGAGGTGCACTGACCAGTGTACCCCGAACAATAAATAGTCGTTCTTGATAATTGCCGTTGTCTACAGGGACAAACTTACTAATGTCATTAATTCCTGGTTGAGGAATTCTCGACTGAAAGTATAGGCTTGCTAGAAAACCCACGACACCAGCAACTAGCCAGACTCGGGGAGTAACGAAAGGATAGTGAGGAGTTAGGGAGTGAGGTCCTTTGTGGGATTGAGGATTTTTCTCTTTGGTGGTGGGCGATCGTCTATGTGAAACTGTCTTGGTATTTGCTAGAGGAGTTTTCTGAATATGCAATGGTTTTCGTAGTGTATGGCGTCGTATATGAAATCCAAATGCTCCTAATACGCCTATAACTAACACCCAAAAACCACCACCAGGAACTGCTGTAGATAGCAACCCAAAAATATAGCCAAGACCAATAATCACACCACTTGCCTGAATCATCAGAGTTTTTGCACAGATGCCCGACGACTAAAGTCATAGCTATACAGAATTGTATTTGTACAGCCTCAGACTACTAGTCTGAGGGCATAGTCAAATTTTGGCAATAGGGTCAAGTGGTTCTGCGGAACCTTTGAGTAGAGGAAAACCTAGTTTCTCTCGTTGCTCAACATACAATTGAGCCACCTTTCGCGCCAAATGGCGAATTCTCGCAATGTAACGAGTCCTTTCTGTTACCGAGATCACACCTCTAGCATCTAACAAGTTAAACATGTGCGAACACTTCAACACATAGTCCAAGCTAGGTAAAACCAGTCCTCGCTCTGTCAACTGCTGAGCCTCTTGCTCATACATATTAAATAGAGTCAGTAGCATTTCTGGATTCGAGGCTTCAAAGTTGTAGATACACTGCTCAATCTCTCCTTGTAGATGAACATCTCCATATGTAATGTTATCTGTCCACTGGATTTTAGTAAAAGCTTCCACATCTTGGAGATACATGGTCAGTCGCTCTAGACCATAGGTCATCTCAATTGATACAGGACGACAGTCCATCCCGCCACACTGCTGAAAGTAGGTAAACTGAGTGATTTCCATCCCATCCAGCCAGACTTCCCAGCCAGTACCCCAAGCGCCTACTGTTGCATCTTCCCAATTATCTTCCACAAAGCGGATATCGTGGTCTTCAGGACGAATACCCAACGCTCTTAAGGAATCGAGATAAATTTCTTGAATATTGGGAGGTGAAGGCTTAATGAGAACTTGGTATTGATAATAGTGTTGAAAGCGATTTGGATTTTCGCCATAGCGTCCATCCGTTGGGCGGCGACAGGGTTCAACATAAGCTACAGCCCACGGCTCTGGTCCGAGTGCTCTTAGAAATGTATGGGGATTTTTTGTGCCTGCTCCTTTCTCAATATCATAGGGCTGGGCAATTAGGCAGCCACGTTCAGCCCAGAATTGGTTCAATATTGCTATTACCGATTGAAAATTCACTTGTTCACTTTTCCTTGATCAGCACATTGCTTAACCCATTTTTGCTTAAACCTAACACTGTGGCGAGTTTTGGAGACTTAAAAAAAAATTTTCCAAAAAAGAGGAAAAAGAGGTTGACACACAGGGGTAGGCTCGCTACTATAGAAAAGTGCCCAAAAGGCGAGCGCAACGAAAGCGACGTCGGAGGGACGCCGAACCTTGAAAATATTATAGTTTGAAAGCCATTATACAAT
>JAJPJF010000479.1 GCA_021324415.1 Nostocales cyanobacterium Centralia_MAG_434 | reverse complement strand
CTGCCTTTCATGGTGATGGAATACATCCCCGGAGAAACCTTGGGAGAGGCATTTGTTTTGCCAGCTATACCTTTGCCAGAGGCAACGGCAATTCATTATATTCGTCAAATTGGAGCTGCACTACAGGTAGTGCATAACAATGGTTTGCTACATCGGGATGTCAAACCAGACAATATCATTCTTCGTCAAGGAACTCAAGAGGTTGTTCTGATTGATTTTGGTATTGCACGGGAGTTTAACAGTGGTGTTAGGCAAACTAATACAGGTCTAGTGTCCGAAGGCTATTCTCCTATTGAGCAATACCTATCTCAGGCTACTCGTACACCAGCCACAGATGTCTATGGTTTAGCCGCAACACTGTACGCACTTTTGACAGCACAAGTTCCCATGGCAGCATTATTACGCGATCGCGAACCAATGCCTACTCCTAGGGAGCTGCAACCTCATCTGAGTGCTGCTGTCAATCAAGCAATTATGCGTGGTATGGCGGTGGAGGCTCGTTTTCGTCCTGCAACAGTCTCAGAATGGCTGCAGCTGCTACCAGACGATACGGGTAGCAATTTATCCCAACCAAAACTCCCTCAAGTCGTACCAACAATTAACTTATTAGCTCAGCAGTATCCAGAAACTGCTTCTACAAAAGTCACAGGTGGTCATGCTGCAGTGCCACCAACAAATGCCGCTCCAGGTTTTAAAAAACCGTGGTCTTCTAGAGTAGTGATTGGTACAGGTGTAGCTTTGATGGCTGCTGTAGTGGGTTTTGGTATCACTGTTAGCATGATAAGTAAAAAGACTCAACAGCAACAATCTCCACAACCTTTCATGACCACACCTAGTTTTGATTCTTCCAGCAAAACATCTACAATAAATAGTACACCCTCACCCTCAGTGCAACAGGCTAACACTTCACTAAGTCCCGAGCCTGGATCTGTTACAACTTATAGATCACGCAGGCGTAGCCGTCATGTTACCCGCGACAACTCCGAACAATCACCTCAAAACCGCAAAGCAAACATGGAAACCCCCTCATCAACTTCATCCACGGCTTCTATGGAATCATTGAGGGAAAAGCTACGCGCAATCAGGGATTCTCGTAACGCGTCCCCATTACCATTACCATCACCAACACTATTACTTCCATCACCAGCAAATAATTCATCCTCTGTTGTTGTACCAGTACAGCCTTTATCCAGACAAACAAAGCCATCTCATCCTCCGGCTTTAGTTGTTCCAACTCAGGAGACAGATCGGCGCAATTCTTCCACAAGTGATAATCAATTATTTAGAAAAGGCAAAGAGGAGGAAAAACCACTATTAGAAGATGAGAGTAATCAATGAACAACAAATATTAAATTGCTGAAAGAGTGTCATGAAACTCTGTTTGCTGGAGTACCAACCGCCAAACTTCGTATCCAGGTTGGCTGAGATGCAAACCGTCTGTTGTTAAATCTTCCTTTAAATTGCCTTGAAAGTCTGTAAACCAGCTATAAAGATTTAAGTAATTAGCTCCTTCTTGTTTAGCAATTAGTGCTAATTGATAGTTGATGCGACGAATCCGGCTATTGGAAATTGTTGGTAACCGAGTTGGTAGAATTGATTGAACAACAATTTGAGTTTTTGGGTGAGCTTGACGTAAGCGGTGAATAATTAATCTGTGATTGTGCAAAATAGTTTCATCCGTTGCACCCTTTCGCAAATCATTAATTCCAGCCATGATGTAAATAACATCTGGTCTAGTTTCAGCAAAAGCCGACAATCTTTTTAAGATGCCTTGTGAAGTATCCCCAGATATTCCTTGATTTAGCCATAACTTGCTAGTAGACAGTTTTTCTTTAGGAAACCACATACTTAAAGAATCACCGACTAAGATACCCAAATGATTTGTTCCTTGACCTAGAGCCATTGCTTTGGCTTCCATAGCCAGCAAATTTTTCCAATCCTCGTATGTTAATTGAGATTTTTTAATTGACTTCCATAATAACTGCTGCTCATGATTAACGATACGTTTATAGCTATGACCTACTTTCAGTGCAGCTAATCTTTGATAGTAAAGTTGACTGCCAGATAGCGGCTGATGGTTAATTGGGTGTAAGTTTGAGTTGAGAGTGAAATCAGACTTTACCGATACCTGTAAATTATGGTTAATCAATTGTGGTGAAGAGATGTTAGCGTCCGATTTAATTTTATTGTCTATTTTTGACTGTGAATCCTCGTTCAAATTCATCAGTACAGCATAATTTTCTTGATGAATAATTGACAGTCGAGATAGAGCCGATGCAGGTATTGCAACTCCTGTTAACAAACTTGCTGCCAACAGATAAATGTCCTTCATCGTTTTAATTCTCCTCTACTTACTGTTTGGACGATTGGCGACATCAGTCGGATATTCTCAAGAAAATTTGATTTTAGCTTTAACCAAGCGTCAATAAACGCTACTGGAAAGGTAACATAGTGCACAGGGGAAGTTGACCTCGACTTTATATTTGGCTCGACACATTTTAAATTATTATTGTTATTTACACTAATTTGGTGTGTAAAATTTGCCAGCGCCATTACATTTACAATCTCTTCAAAATTTTTGCCTTTTTATATAAAAAAACTTGGAGGTGAAATGTTGTTCTGCTCCCCCAAGGTCTTTTGATTCTTATGTGAGTACTGCTTAGTCAAAATTGACGTGACCACTCACTGGGCCATCGCTCAACCACAACTTTTGTTTGCGTAAAAAACTCTACTGCATGGTTGCTCTGACCATGTAAGTCACCAAAAAAGCTTTCTTTCCAACCACTAAAAGGAAAAAAGGCCATGGGTGCAGCAACTCCGATGTTAATACCTATATTTCCTGCTTCTGCTTCATAGCGAAACTTTCGAGCAGCAGCTCCACTGGTAGTGAATAAACAAGCCATGTTGCCATATTGTCCACTGTTGATGAGAGCGATCGCTTCCTCAATAGTGTTCAGGTGTATTAAACTCAAAACTGGTCCAAAAATTTCTGTGCGTGCAATTTCTCCTGTAGGTTCAACGTTTTGCAGAATCGTTGGTTGAATAAAATAGCCCTGTTCATACCCAGAAATTTTTGGCGATCGCCCATCAACTAATAGTTTTGCGCCTTCATCTGCTCCCTGTTGAACCAATTGCTCAATCCGCGCTTTACTCTGTGCAGTGATCACAGGTCCCATTTCTACATCTGGATCTAAACCATTACCAACAATCCGCTTTTTGGCAGTCTCAGCGATCGCCTCGGTAAAAGTCTCACCTGCTTTCCCCACAGTCACTGCCAATGAAGCAGCTAAACAACGTTGTCCTGCACAACCGAAAGCACTGTCCGCAGCAATCCGCGTCGTCATTTCCATATCCGCATCTGGTAACACAATCAGCGGATTTTTTGCACCACCCTGACATTGAACACGCTTACCATTGGTTGCAGCACGACTATATATATACTTAGCGACAGGTGTGGAGCCAACAAAGCTAATTGCTCGAATTTTGGGGTGATCTAAAATGGCATCTACAGCTTCTTTTGCACCATTGACTAGGTTGACAACACCTTTAGGCAAACCCGTTTTCTCAAAAAGTTCAAAGACTTTTTGCATCGTCAGTGGAACTTTTTCTGATGGTTTGACAATGTATGTGTTACCACAAGCAAGGGCGTAAGGCAAAAACCAAAATGGAATCATGCCAGGAAAATTGAAAGGACCAATAACGGCTGCGACTCCTAAAGGTTGCCGAATCATCATCTCATCAATACCTCTGGCAACATCTTCCAAGTTGGTTCCTTGCATCATTATGGGTATACCACAGGCAACTTCCACATTTTCGATGGCACGGCGCATTTCTCCTTTAGATTCGGCTAAAGTCTTACCGCATTCTGTGGTAATTGTGCGAGCTAAATCCTCAAAATGCTCTTCTAGTAAATTCTTGAGTTTAAATAAATACTGCACTCGTTCCGTAGGTGGAGTACGTCGCCAATTTGTAAAAGCCTCTGATGCTGCTTGTGCTGCTTGATTCACCTCATTTGCTGTTGACAACGGCACTCTCGCTAGTACTTCTGCTGTGGCTGGGTTAATAACGTCTAAATGTTCTCTAGCGCTAGATGCACACCACTGACCGTTGATGTAGTTGGGTAAGGTATGAATAGGGTTCATGAGGATGTTGTTGGATTACTAGAATGTCAATGCAGCAATATGACTATATTATTTGTTGCTTTGCTTTTCTCTAGCCTTATAAGTTTGGAAAACGAGCTTTGTAGGCAGTAGCTCTGTGTCTAACTATGCCAAATTTCAGTAGCTATGACGAGTGTAAAGCCGATGCAACACTGGGTATCCCTGCAGAACAAATGATGGAACTTATCCGCTCTCAGCACTGCAAGCGCACAGCAGCACAAGGATAAATTAAAAGGTATTGCGTGCCTATATTCCATGCCCCATGACGCCAGTTGCTTCAACGGAGGACACCTCCGCAACGCACTGGCTCCCCCATGCCCAACCTTAACAAATAATCGTTTACTCTCACCGATCTACTTACATCCTTTCTAAAACCCTGATTCCCAATAAAGAGAGACCCAACTTTAAGGTTCTGGCTGTTAAATCGCATAGTACCAATCGCGATGTCCGTACTGGTTCTTCGGATTTGAGGACAGGACAATTTTCATAGAACTTATTAAATTTATCACTGAGTTGATACAAATACTCACACAAGCGATTTGGTAGTAGGTCTTGCTCAACTTCACTGATGACTTCGTCTAGCTGTAATAAATGCTTTGCCAAGGTCAACTCTGTTTCTTCTCTCAACAGAATTTCGGCATCTGCACCTAGTTGCTCAAAGTTAATCTTACCTTCACGACTTATACCTTGAGTTCTGACGTACGCATAGAGCATGTAGGGGGCTGTGTTTCCCTTGAGTGCTAGCATTTTGTCGTAGCTGAAGACATAGTTACTCGTGCGATTTTGGCTTAAGTCAGCATATTTAATTGCACTGATACCAATGACTTGGGCAACATGGTGAATGAACTCTGGAGTTTCTTCTCGTCCTTCTTGTTTTAACCGCGCTTCTAGGTCAGCCTGTGCATGGGCGATCGCACCATCTAACAGATCTTGTAACCGTACGGCTTCTCCAGAACGGGTTTTTAATTTTTGACCATCTTCTCCTAAGACTAGACCGAATGGGGCATGAACAAACTCTACATCGTCTGTAATCCAACCAGCCTTTTTACCCACCTGAAAAACTTGGGCAAAATGGTTACTTTGCCCTGCATCAACAGGATAAATAACCCGTTGCGCTTTATCTACATGAACCCGGTAACGAATGGCTGCTAAGTCTGTGGTTGCGTAGTTGTAGCCTCCATCTTTCTTTTGAACAATCAATGGTAAAGGTTCACCTTCTCTATTGGTGAAGCCTTCTAAGAATACGCACTGTGCACCCTGATTTTCTACTAACAAGCCTAATTTATCCAATTCCTCTAGAACTTCCGGTAGCAAAGCGTTGTAAAAGGATTCACCCCGTTCAATGATATTGGGAGATATCCCCATTAACTGATAAATGACTTCATATGCTCGACTCGATAGCTGACAGACTATTTTCCATGCAAGCAGTGTCTTTTCATCTCCTGCTTGTAAATTTACCACGGCTTGATGAGCAGCTTTTTTGAATTCCTCATCGGCGTCAAAGCGTTTTTTTGCTTGGCGATAAAAGGAGGACAAATCCCCTAGATCTAAATTTTCGGTGGTCGTCAAAGCTTGCGGATAAGCTTCTTCCAAGAAGGCGATAAGCATCCCGAAAGGTGTTCCCCAGTCTCCTACATGACTAATTCGGAGGACATCATGACCTACAAATTCTAAAATTCGGGATAGGCAATCTCCAATGACGGCTGGACGCAAATGCCCCACATGCATTTCTTTAGCAATGTTGGGGCTAGGATAGTCTACTATCACCCGTTTGGGATTTTTAGTTGGTGCTACCCCTAGCCTTGGATCTGTTTGAATGTTGCTCAGTTGTGCTTCTAGGTATTCTGTTTTGAGCTTTAGGTTGATAAAGCCAGGACCAGCTATTTCTGGTGGTTTGCAAATGTCAGCTACGTCCAGTTTATCAACGATTTGTTGTGCGATCACTCTTGGCTGCTGCTTTAACTGCTTGGTTAAAGATAGGGATACATTTGCTTGATAATCACCAAATTTAGGGTTGCTAGCAGAAACCAAAATTGGGTCTACTTCAGCGTAGTCAGTGCCAAACGCCTCAGCTAACGCTTGCTGGAATTTCAGTTTTAGTTGCTCTTGTGTAGATTTCATAATTTTTAAAACTAAGGCATATCTTTTTTGAAATCGTCCTGTATATCATACCGATTGAGTATGAAATTTCCACTAACTTAGCAATTCGCTTGACGCGGTACCGCATTGCCATATCACTTATCATTAAACTTCCTTTCGACTCTGGGAAAAGACGAGCAACTTTATTGACTGCCAGTAGTTTTAAGGTGTTTGCTGCTGTTTAATATTAAGTTAGAAAAAGCATATTAACAAAAATTGAGGAGTGCTTATGGTTGAGATTGATCGGTCGAATACTGCAAGCGTTGGACTCGATTTGTATACGGTTGCACAGCGACATCAGTTAGAATTAGTCGATGCAATCAAAGCGCAAATCAAATCCTGGCAGTCCAATCCCTACTTTGTATCAGCCAGTGTCCATCAAGGTTTAGATGGGGTTCGTGTCTTCACTTACAGTCAGTGGCGACCCAAGTTTGATCATCGCAATCTGCAGCGCCCAGAGGTGTTCGATGAATTTTTCCCGCCTGAGTCGTTCCAATTAGAAGTGTCTGCAAGTAAATCAAGAACGGCGGAAATTGAGCTCATTGTAGGTGAGCGTATTACCCATCTTGCAGAGTTTCGCATGATGCCATTGAATCAACCAGAAATGGTGAAGAGAACAACAACAGAAGTCGATCAAGCTATGAATAATTCACCAGGACTGATCTCGGCAACGTTTCATCGCAGCTTGGACGGAACAAGAATGTTCAATTACGGGCAGTGGGAGAGTAAAGAAGCGTTTGATGCAATTTTGAAGCAACCAGGGTTTAATCCAGACAAGCCCTATTGGGAAGGATTAGCGCGAAACGAGTTTCATTTGTACTATGTCGTATACATAGAGACAGCAAGTAAGCTATAAATATTCGGCAGTAAATGACAAACAAGGTAGTACAAGAATTAACAAATTATCTGGCTTGATAAGATCTCTGCTCCCCATTCACAGCAGCCTCATACTTAAATCTAACCACCTTGACTGAGTAATCGGCGCACTAGTGGAAATATAGTCTACGCCTGTCTCTGCTACAGTGCGGATAGTTTCTAAGTTAATGTTGCCAGAAGCCTCAATTTTTATGTGGTTATCTTGTTGACGAATGAGCTGCACTGCTTTGTACATATCATCTGGGGACATATTGTCCAACATAATAATGTCAGCCTTGTGCTCTAATGCCTCTTGTACTTGCTCTAAGTTTTCTGTTTCTACTTCTATTGTTAAGGGGTAAGGAACTTGATAACGGATACGGTTAATAGCTTCGCCAAATCCTCCGGCAGCAGTGATATGGTTATCCTTGATCATCACAGCATCATCTAGTCCCATGCGGTGATTAACTGCGCCTCCTACCTGAGTTGCGTATTTTTCTAAAAGTCTTAGTCCTGGTGTGGTTTTACGCGTATCTACTAATTGGGCAGGTAAATCCGCTATTTTCTCAACATATTGACGTGTTAGCGTGGCGATTCCACTCAAATGCATAACTATATTAAGTGCAACCCGTTCCCCCATAAGCAGAGCATCTTGTGCACCATGAATTTCAGCGATCACCTCTTGCTGCTGACACCATGCACCTTCAGGAACGATAGGCACAAAGCTGAGCTTTGTATTTAATAGACGAAAAACCTTTGCTGCTAGTGGTAAACCGGCAATAACTCCAGAAGCTTTGGCTACCCACTGGGCTTGTCCTGCTGTTAGGTCTTGCACGAGCAGGCTTTGCGTTGTGCGATCGCCCCGACCTATATCTTCAAGGAGCCAATCACGCAACATTGGCTCTAGTACAAGATCTGGCGGCAAAACACCAAAATTGCTCACAACGTCATTGATTCCTTTGAGACTTCCAGAAATACTATACTCCAGAACTCTTACATTGTCTGGTTTTTAGGCTTGTCTAAAAAAATTTTCCAAAAAAGAGGAAAAAGAGGTTGACACAAAGGAGTAGGCTCGCTACTATAGAAAAGTGCCCAAAAGGCGAGCGCAACGAAAGCGACGTCGGAGGGACGCCGAACCTTGAAAATATTATAGTTTGAAAGCCATTATACAAT
>JAJPJF010000200.1 GCA_021324415.1 Nostocales cyanobacterium Centralia_MAG_434 | reverse complement strand
CTCATCGGCATCAATTGTTGGACTTAGGTCGATCGCCCGACAAAAAACTTGTTGCCATTCCCAGTTAAGAGTCTTTGTTAATCCGAACAAACCTGCACTGATAGGACCAAAGTTGACATATCTTCCTAGGCCAAAGGCTCCATCAAGACGAACTACAGTGCAGAAACAACTACGTCCATGACGCGCTGCTTGATTGAGGGATTGTTTCAGATGTTTTGCTATGAAGAAGACATGCTTAACAATCATTTTTTCCTCTTCTAGATAAGGAATTTTACCGTTATAGCTGACTGAAAAGACTGGGTTGAGATGGATGAAAGCACTGATTGGACCATAGTTAGTAGCGATCGCTGATAATTGTTGTTGTAGATGCTCTTCACTGAGGTCCAAGAGTGTTACACGAATGGCTTCTGTGGGTAAAGGTGCTTGCTGGGGGATGAGTGATAGGGGAAAACTTAAAACAACTACTTTCCAACCTTGCTCTATCAATGATTTCGCTAACTTCGAAGTTGTAAGAGTTCCATCATCTGTGATTAAGCTAATGTGCCCTTGTGGTAAAGTGAAGTCCAAAAAATCTGGTTGAGGTAGGGTTTTAAGTTTAACTTGACGACGTAGGGTGTTGTTCAGTTTAGCTGGTTGCTCACAAGGTTGGTGCTGAGACTTTTTTTTTTCACCACCAACTAACTTTTGGAGATACTCTACAATTTGACCAATGGTACGTAATTCCCCCAGTTCTTCGACATTGGGTTTAGGTAAATCGGGGTACATTTCCTGCATTGCCCCTAAAATTTCTACCCGTTTGATGGAGTCAATTCCTAAGTCTGCCTCCATATCCATGTCTAGTTCTAACATTTCGACTGGGTAACCTGTCTTCTCACTCGTGATTGCTAGTAAGGTTTGACCCAAGTTCATTGAATCACTATTACCTACTGGTTCACTTGTAGGAACGGCTTCCGCAATGGATGGGTTCACAGTTGTCACAGATGAGGTGTCTGTGGGCTTTTCAGATAACCCATTTGCTATTACATCATCTACTTTATCTGTTGTGATGGCATGAGCGTTGGTGGGTTCTTTAGCTGTGGAAACAGGAATTTCTACAGATACTGATTTGGCGACATGAGCTTCTAAGTACTCGACGACTTGACCAATTGTGCGTAGTTCTCCCAATTCTTCTGGATTAGCTCTGGGTAAATCGGGATACAGTTCCTGCATTGCCCCTAAGATTTCAACCCGTTTGATGGAGTCAATTCCTAAATCTGCCTCCATATCCATATCGGTATCCAGCATTTCCACTGGGTAGCCTGTCTTCTCACTCGTGATGGCTAACAAGTTTTTACCTATATCACTAGCTGGAGAGAGGGAAGCAGGGGGGATAGGTGGAGTAGGTGGGGCAGGTGGAGTGTAGGAGGTTGGGGTTGGGATTGGAGTTAGAGGAGAGGTGGTTTCCTGCTGTTTTACAGTGGTTATCGGCTCAATGACAGGTTGGTTGCTAGTAAGTGTTTCTGAAGGGATCGCGTGTGATGTTTTTATAGATGTTTGTTCAGTGTACTGCAAAGCAGAACTCTTAGAGTGACCGTTTTCAAAAGATGGGATGTTTTGTGGCTTACTGTAATGCAAAGCAGAACTTGGGGTAAGTGACTCTATCACTTTAGACACTACAGGTTGAGCCAAATCTGCACTATTGATCAGTTGCGAATACTCTTGCTGTAGAAGTTGGAAAAAGTTTTTGGTAAATTCTACCTGATGTTGAAGATATTGCTCATGGATGCGTAGAGTTTCACCTTGCTGGGCGTGAAACTGCATCATGCTCCGATCTAGGCTTTCTAGAATGACTGGCTTGATTTCTGCTGTTGTTGAAGCCTCATGGTTAGTTAATAAGGAATTATGCTGCTGCATGAGTTGGAAAAATGCCTTAGCATATTCCATCTGATGATTCAGATAATGTCCATGAACTTGTAGATTTTCAGCTTGATTTTGCTGGAATGTTTTCAGGACATATTCTAAGCTTGCTAAAACTTGTTGATAATTCTCTGGTTTTGCCTGCATTGGTGATGGGAGTGGGGAAGTGGGAATTGGGGGAGTGGGAGAGAGTGCAGAGATGGGGGAGGTGAGTCTGCCGTTTTCTCCATTGTCATTGGGTTGGAGAGAGGAGGCGAGCCTACCAGTTTCTCTTTCGATTTTTTCTATTGGAGAAAGGTTGGACGTGACTAAATTTTCTAAAGATTGGCTGGCGGGTAATTTAACTTGATGCCCATCTTGTAATGCTTGCTCAAATGCACTTCTAGTTTTTTCGGAAACGTAGTTAATACCGTTTAATCGTACGTTTAAGCCTTTGTTTTTTTGAATTGGGTGTACAGATTTTGGCAATTGGTAAGGATCGAGGTTTTTCAGGTTCAAACCGACGACACGCATCTGGACCACAGCTTCTCGCAGAGAGCGATCACTATTTTTTTGGCTACTAGGGTTTAAAGCTATAGTCAGATGAGGGCGATCGCCAAGGATTTCTTTGACCAAGTTACCGAGAATTTTCCGTGGACCAAATTCGACAAAGCAATAACCCCCAGCCGCATAAATATTCTCGATCTCCTGTTTAAACAGGACTGAATTGTTCAGGTGGGTTTCGAGAATTTTTTGAATCGTGTCTGATTCTTGGGGATACGGCTTTCCAGTGACGTTTGTGTAAACAGGTATTTTGGGACTTTGGAAATTCACAGTCTTAATTGCTTGGGCAAAAGCGATCTTTGCAAAAGCAATCAATGGTGTATGAAAAGCTGCTGATACAGGTAATAAAACTGCTGTACATCCTTTGTCTAGCAAAGCTTGTCGCACTTTTGTTATTTCTGCCACAGGACCTGCAAGTACAACTTGGCGAGGAGAATTCAGATTGGCGATCGTGACTTTAGGAAAATGCCGAATAATTGCTTCTACCTTGCTGAGATCTTCTTTCACAGCTAGCATGGTTCCTGCATCATAGTCCGGATCTTTTGGCGCTGCCATTGCCTGACCTCTGGCTTTCACTAAGAAGCAGTAATCCTCATCACTCAAAACCCCTCCTGCCCATAAAGCTGTGAGTTCTCCAAAGCTATGTCCAGCAACAAAATCTGACTTGAACCCAGCTTGTTGCAGTATCTTATAAATCCCTGCACTCAACATTCCAATTGCAGGTTGGGCATATTCTGTGCGTTGCAAAGCTGCAATTTGGGCATTCTTTTCTGCTTCTTCAAATACTGGATGGGGAAACAGAATCTCCGAGAGCGGCTGCAAATTATCTTTGAGGAAAAGGTTATCCATGTGGCCGTATAGCTGCTGTAGAGTGGGGAAATTCATGACTAATTCCCGACCCATATTCAAGTATTGAGAACCTTGTCCAGAAAACAAAGCAACGACTTTTCCAGCTAAGTCAAGACCTGTTTGACGGTAGTAAACTCCTTGTGGATGTTCCCATGATGAGGCGGCTGGATTGTTTTTCAGTAGATCTATACAGATTTGGAGGAATTTACAAGCCTCAGTTCGAGAATCTGCAACAAACCCAACTCTAGCTGCAGCTAAAGGAATTTCTTGTAATTTGCATCCTTCCACCAGGTTTATATAATGTTGCTCTCCTGACTCAGATTGCAACTTACCCAACATTTCTTCGCAGCTATCCAACAATTGTGCTGGGTTTGGAGCAAATAGCAGCACCTCGCTGGGGGTATTGTGGATGCGGTAGGCACGGTTATGTTCGGCTTCATATTCTTCCAGAACAATGTGGTAATTCGTACCACCAAAACCGAAAGAACTCACTCCTGCACGCCTTGGTGGTTCTCCTTCTGCACGAATCCAGGGCCTGGTTTCGGTATTAAGATAAAATCGCGAATTTTTAATGTTGAGCTTGGCGTTAGGTTGAGTAATGTTAATGGTGGGTGGTAATATTTTGTGATGCAATGCTAAAGCTGTTTTTATTAAGCTAGCTGCGCCTGCTGCTGCTTTAGTATGTCCAATCTGAGATTTGACTGTACCCAAGGCAATATGTTGTCGCCGCGAGTCTTGTTCACCAAAAAACTCTCTTAAAGATCCAAATTCGGTAGGATCTCCTGCCATAGTGCCTGTGCCATGAGCTTCAATTAAACCTATACTCTGTGGTGTAAATCCTGCATCTTCATAGGCACGTTGTAAAGCTTTGACTTGACCTTCTTGCCGCGGAGCATAAATGCTTTTATAGCGTCCATCACTTGAGGTTCCTATACCTTTAATGACTGCATAAATCTTGTCATTGTCGCGAACAGCATCTTCTAGGCGTTTAAGAACAACCATACCAATACCTTCGCCTAGCATCATACCATCAGACTTGGCATCAAAGGGCTTGACATTCTCACTGGGGGTAACAGCGGGTGTTTTGCTGAAAGATATGTAAGCCATGATGGTGTTATCGGTATCAACCCCACCAGTAAGCATCATGTCACATCGATGCTCTACTAGCTCACTAATTGCCATTTTTAAAGCACCGAATGAACTAGCACAAGCAGCATCAACTACGCAGTTTATTCCACCTAAGTTTAAGCGATTGGCAATACGTCCAGCGACTACGTTGGCTAACATTCCTGGGAAAGCGTTCTCGTCCCAGTTCACATAAGCGCTTTTGATTTTGTTGATGATTTTTTGTGTGTCCTCGTCAGATAAACCACTGCTTTTGAGAACTTTTTCCCAAACCGGGTACTCCAACCGAGCAGCAAGTGGCATCCCTAATTGTTTTGCCATTGCTACACCCAAAATCACCCCAACAGTGTCACGATTAAACTCACGTGACGTATCGTAGCCAGCATCTTCCATTGCCTCTTTGGCAATCACTAAACTCAATAGTTGTGAAACATCTGTGACTTCTAAGATGTTGGGTGGAATACCGAATTCCATTGGGTTAAAATCTACATGCGGGACAAAACCACCTCTTTTGCAGTAAGTTTTGTCTTCTGGAGTTCTAGGATTTGGGTCATAGTAATCTTCTATGTTCCAGTGTGAAGATGGTACATCGGTAATGCAATCACTTTTGTTAAGAATATTCTGCCAGTATTCTTGTAAATTTCTGGCTTTGGCAAAAAGAGAAGCCATACCAATGATGGCTATAGGATTATTTTGCAATCGTCTATTAATTTTATTGACTGATAGAGACTGTTCCGACATCTTTTTTTTCTCCTCAATAAACCTAACCACAGCTTTCTCACAACTATCTATTTGGGCTTCTAGCTGCGCCAAGGCAGTATCAATTGAATAAGCAGACATAGGACATAGATGAATCTTGAGTACTGTCAATCGTTTAGTGGCAATAATTTCCGTTGCCAACCCAAAAAGAGCTATCTCCTGTTGGAAGCAGCTATCCTATCTGCAAAAGCATTTCAATGCAATAACACAAATACCACCCTGATCACTTGAAGTTCTGATTGTTTCCAGACACTATCAGCAACGTTACTGCAATTGTGGAAAAAATTTTTATCCAATGTTCGACTCCTGAGACTGTGGCAGTAGGTCGATAACATTATTGAAACTCGTAAAATAGTCTTGCAGCGCGTTAGCTGCTTGACCAGTAAATTCAATCCATTCGTAATGATACAGATGTTGAGAAGTGATTTCACTTTGGAACAGTGGAAACTTGGGAGTAGCTAGTAGAACAGAAACGCTTTTTTCTCCATAGCCATTTTGATTATCTAGTTTCACTGCAGCAACATAGCTGGTGTTAATAACAACGTTCTGTATCTTGATAAATACCATGACCAGTTTCAACGTCCAAGATAATGTATTTTATTGAATTTGACAAATATTGTTTGACAAACTCGTTACAGAAAAACACCCCTCTCAACTTTAACCATCGTAAAACTCAACACCAATAAACTATTGATAGGTAGGCAATTCGGTACAAATTTTATTAACTTTTAGGAGCATCCTTTGTTATTTATCATTTGCCATTTGTTAAGAAATAAGCACAAATGAAGGTCAACATAGTTATATTTATTTGTACCTAGTTACTTAATATCAAGTAAGCTTTTTTTACTTTTTACTTTCAATTAACCAATCAAACTTCCCTACCACTTTGAGTTATTAGAATTAATAAAAACACTAGCATAACTAAAAAAAAATGAATAGTTCGTTTTTAGCATTTTTACAAAAAAATCGATTTTATCTAACTTAAAATCTTGTAAAAATAAAAAAGTATAGTTGATTACTATTATTTATTCTCAAAAAATATTGTTGATTACAGTTTTTAAATAAATTTCGTTCATTCAAAAATAAATACATTTCTGTAGCCTCAATTATGACAATCTTGAATAAATACCACACACCTCCCCCTTCCCTTTCCCTCTATCCCCCTTGCTGCCAAATTCTCAATCATCCAGCTTTTTGAGCCTGCTTTCCAGTCCAATTTTGCCAGCGGAGAATGCCGCGAGTCACCAATTCAGGATTTTCATCACCAATAAAACAGCTACGTCCCATCCTTTCACATGCAATTAAGATTTCACCATGCCCCATAAAAGGGGAAATGACAAAATTATTGGGATTGGTATATAAACTCAACAAATAGGAGATGATTCCCTCTACACCTTCAACATTGATTGGGGTTTGAGGTTTGGATATTGACTGGTGTGAAAAAATACTTGTATAGACCTTGTCAAGTACTAATTCATATTGAAAAGGCATCTGATTCTGACGACAAAATTCATAAATGTTACCCTCAGAACGTAGGACAGCGACTACCTGAGCCTCATCTACTAGGTAATTATGATTCCAGCTTGATGAAAGAGTGGCGATCGCTAGAGCTGCATGACTTGGTAGAAGTTTCATGAATTCTTTGCCAGAAGTATCGCCACAGTAAACTAAGTGACGACCAACTATCCACTCTTCACCAACTTTGATTCCTAGTTCATGACCAGCAACAGTTGATTTCTTAATTGGTTGTTCAACTTTAGCCTGGACTTGTTTCTTCAGTGCCTTAGCCTCCTTATGTGCTATGGCACTTTTATAAGCTTCTATTTGTAACTCTTTTTGCTTAGCCCTTGCCTGTGCTACAAGTTGAGCTTGTCTTTCGGCTTCTTGTTGTTCTCCTTGAGTTAAGGCTTGCTCCAAAGCTTGCTCTGCTTGTTCTGCTAAAGCACGCTCTCTACTACCAGCTCTCGCTATCTTTAGTAAATCTGTAGTACTTTTGGCAAGCGGCGTATTTTTAATAATTTCTTTGACTTCTGGAAGGATATCTTTAGCAATTTGTTTACCTAGCTGGAAAGTTCGTTCACTGTATCCAACTTCTTTTGCTAATTCCATAGTCGTCTTAGGAGGTGGTGAAATGTTTTCACTACCTTTTTTTGTATGTTGATTGTCTCCTGCTTTTGCTCTAAGACCCAATCTCTCCAAAATTTGTTCTCGCTCCAACCAAAGTTGTGAGCGGTCTAGAGGTTCTAACTCATTACGGATTAAATTCTCGTCAATTTCTGCTAATCGAGCTTGGTCAGCATCTGTATAGGTAACAATATTGCACTCTATTTCTTTCAAATGCAGCAACTTGCAAGCTGTGAGACGATGCAATCCGGCAACCAAATTTAGGTTCTGATCTATCGTGATTGGATTTAACAGACCATTAGCCCTAATTGATTCCATCAGTTCCGCCACCTTCTCATCCTTGACTGGACGGCGGTTAAGGCCAATTTTAATTTGGTCTATAGACACAGTGGGCATAATTACTGTTTTGAGATGTTGTCAGTTAATATCCCAACAAATTAAGATATACCTAATATATTTCATCAATATTCCTAAAAACCTAAATTCTCTCTGAAGTTTTATAATAATGTCTTATAGTTATGAAATGAGTTTTAAAAATGATGAAAACTACCTGAATATTCGTAAAACGCTAAAAAGACACTCAGAAACAAGTTTTCTAAAGATAATTAAAACTAATGTAATAATTGCTACGGGAATTCTGTTCGATTTTTGAAACGGCGTTGCTAAATCAAAATATTTACTATATTCATTCATCATGTACAGGTGTGTAGAGACGTAGCAATGCTGCGTCTCTACAGGGATTATGGCTAAATTACAAAAATATTACAAACATAATCTGTTACCATGATTTAGCAACGTTCAGAATATCAACAGCTAGGAGCCAGAATTTATTTCTAAGAGATCCATAATCACTTGGTTGACAAAATCAAAGTTTTTTGCAAGACTGGAAGACAGATTTTTCCAAATAAATTATTGGTGTTTGCTCTTCATTGTTCTCAATTAAAAGTTTGCCTTGATCTCAAGCATTGGTAGTGTTTTTGCTAGTTTTAGGAGATTTAAGTGTAGCACCATAATTTACTTTGCCATCAACCTGCTTATTTGTGTCATTGATGGCAACTGCGATAGGGACGATCGCGCACAATTATATATATGTGAAAACTATTAGACCTATCCTTAATTTAAGGTGCAACCTAACAAGGGCAGGACCTTTTGGTGAATTTTTGGATGAGTCTATGGTAATCAACTCTAATCTAGCCATTTAGGCTAATCCCTGGCATAAGACAATTGGAATAAAACTATGGCAGTAGACAAAGAAAGCCAGTTATACAGAAAACCTGGATACAGATGGCGAATGATTTTAGCAACTTCTGTCGCTTTAGCTACTGGGCTAGTATCTCTCTACAGTTTTTCACAACTTCAGTCTAATGTTGAGCCTCAACCAGTAAAACAACCAAAACTTACTCCTGTTCAAGCTCCTGCTAGAGTTGCAATTACTGCTTTAGGACGCATACAGCCTCAAGGTGAAATCATTAAATTAGCAGCTCCTAGTTCACAAAACGGTGTCCGAGTTGAAAAACTACTCGTAGACGAAGGAGACGAGGTACGGAAAGGAGAAATTGTGGCTTGGCTTGAAGGTTACGCCCGTAGTAAAGCAGCCTTACAACAATCTGTAGACAAGGTTCAAATTGCTCAAGCTAAACTAGCACAGATCAAAGCCGGGGCAAAAGCAGGAGACATTGATGCACAAGCGGCAACAATTACTCAATTACAATCTCAATTGAAAGGAGAAGTTAACGCACAGCAAGCGACAATTGCACGTTTACAAGCTCAGTTAACCAATGCTCAAACAGAAAACAATCGATATCAGCAACTCTATCAACAAGGTGCTATTTCAGCTTCTGTCGCTGACACTAAGCGGTTACAGATGAATACTGTACAACAGCAATTAACAGAAGCTCAAGCTAGTTTAGATCGGACCGTGAATACCCTTAAAGATCAGATCACTCAGGCAAAAGCTAAACTAGTGAGTCTGAAAGAGGTGCGTCCTGTAGATGTCCAAGAAGCTGAAGCTGAGGTTAACAGTGCTATTACTGCTGTCAAACAAGCAAAAGCAGATTATGATCTCACTTACCTTGTCTCTCCCATTAACGGAAAAGTTTTGAAAGTCCACGCAAAAACTGGAGAGATAAGTGGTCCTGATGGGGTTATTGAAATAGGCAAAACAGGGCAAATGATGGTGTTTGCAGAAGTTTATCAAACAGATATTAAGAAAGTACATCCAGGTCAAAAAGCGACTATTACCAGCACAGCGTTTTCTAAAAAGATCAGTGGAACTGTGAGTGAGATTGGTTGGCAAGTTGACCGACAAAATATCTTAAGTGTTAATCCAGAAGCAGACACAGACCGCAGAGTGATTCGGGTGAAAATTCGAATTGATAAACCAGAGGATAGTGAACGGGTTGCAGGGTTAACTAACTTACAAGTAGATGTTGCTATTCACATCTAATGAACAGTTATTAGTAAATAGTGAACAGTTATCAACTAGTGAGGTTGATAACTGCTAACTGCTAGCTAATAACTAATCAACTAATAACTAACAACAAATAACTGATAGCTGATACAATGATTATCAAAATCCCTTTAGCATGGTTACAACTAGTTCGCAACAAAATGCGTTCTCTAGTAGCAGTAGCGGGTATTGCTTTTATTGTAATTTTGATGTTTATGCAACTTGGTTTCCAAGATGCTCTTTATTCCAGCGCTACTCAAGTACATCGAAACCTTGTTGGAGATTTATTTTTAGTCAGTTCTCAGTATAAATCATTGACAGCAATTCAAAGCTTTTCGCGGACTCGTTTGTATCAGGCTCTAGGGTTTAATGGAGTAGATTCAATTAGCCCTATTTATTTAGGATTTGCTGCCTTTAAAAACCCCGTAAATGGTCAGAAATATTCAATATATGTCATTGGCTTTGAACCAGGAAAGCCTTTTATGAATATACCAGAGATTGAGCTAGATAAACTAAAAATTCCTGATGTCGTGCTTTTTGACCGTAGTTCTCGACCAGAATTTGGAGATGTTGCAGAAAAATTTGAGCAGGGGAAAGTTGATCAGACAATTGAAATTTTTCCATTCAACTCATTAATTGGCTACAAAGTTAGAGTTGGCGGTTTATTTAGCTTGGGTCCTTCTTTTGGAGTTGATGGTAATTTAATCGTCAGTGAATCAACCTTCCTAAGAATATTTCCAGATAACCGCCCACCAGATTTAATAGATATAGGCTCAATAACTCTCAAACAGGGTGTTGATCCACAAAAAGTTATGACAAATTTGCAGCAAAATTTACCTCATGATGTTTTAGTATTTACTCGCAAAGATTTTATTGAATTTGAAAAACAATATTGGGCTAATAGAACACCTATTGGGTTCATACTTAATCTCATGCTCACAATGGCTGCTGTTGTTGGTATAGTCATTGTTTATCAAATTCTCTATAGCAATATTTCCACACAATTAATTGCTTATGCAACGTTAAAAGCTATAGGTTATACAACCAATTATTTGTTAATTGTCGTTTTTCAACAGGCTTTTATCTTAGCAGTTCTCAGTTATTTTTCTGGAATGGCATTTTCTTGGTGGTTATATGATTTTGCAATGAAAGCTACTAAATTACCAATAATGATGAGCCTTAGCAATGCAATTATTGTTTTAATCTCAACAATTTTAATGTGTATGACATCTGGAGCGCTCGCTATAAACAAACTTCGCTCCACAGATCCGGTAGATATTTTTTAGTGGAATATTATCAACTATCTCTTCTCTTCATGGATATCAAAAACAAAACCATCCTCATCACTGATATCGGCGAATTTATTGGTTTGCGCGCTGCAGAAATGGCTTCTTCTCTAGGAATGAAAGTCTTTGGAATACAAGACTCTTCAGATAAAATCAAAAAAGCCCAAAATTTAGGAGCTAAAGTTATTGTTGGTAGTGTTACTGATCGTGATACAGCTACAATGGCCTGCCAAGGTGTAGATATAGTTTTGCATACGGCTGAAGTTGCTCAAGAAGGCGGTTCCCTGGATAAGTTTCGTGAGGTAAATGTTCATGGAACAGTTAACATTGCTAAAGCTGCTAAGAATGCTGGTGTTAAAACTTTTGTTCATCTCTCAAGTGTTTTAGTATATGGCTTTAACTATCCTAATCATGTGACAGAAGATAGTCCTCTTTCTGAAGAGAATAACCCCTACTGTCAAACCAAAATAGAAGCTGAAAAAGCTCTTTTAAAACTAAATTCTCCACCAGATTTTGGCACCATTATCATTAGACCAGGAGATGTTTATGGACCTGGAAGTATACCCTGGATAGTCCGACCGCTTCTATTAATGCGTCAAAAATTATTCGCATATGCTAATGAAGGGCAAGGAGTCATTAATCATGTTTATGTTGATAACCTGATACAAGCAATTTTTCTAGCAATAGAAAAAGAAACATATGGAGAGATATTTAATATCACAGATGGGCAGGAAACTTCCTGGAAAGAGTATTTTACACGCTTAGCTGAAATTGCAGGTCTACCTGCACCATTCTCTTTACCTAAAGATGAACTCAAGTTATTTCTTAAGCTGCGTTATCAAGGACAAAAACTGTTTCGTAAAAAAGCAGATCTTCTTCCAGAGGTTGTAGATTTTATGACGCGTCCGTATGCATACTCAATTGACAAAGCACAAAACATGTTGAGTTATGAACCAAAGATTAATTTGGAAGAAGGATTGAAGCTTACACAGGAGTGGCTACAAAAAACTGATATCCAAAAATTGGTCCAATAGTCTACTTATCTTAAAAACTAGTGTTGTCATGAGCAATCATCAGCCACGATTAAGTATTGGGCTGCCTGTATATAATGGCGAGAGATTTATCAAAGAAGCCATAGATTCTATATTGGCTCAGACTTTTGAAGATTTCGAGTTAATTATCTCAGATAATGCATCAATAGATAAGACTGAGGAAATTTGCAGAGCATACGTTAAGGAAGATCAACGCATCCGTTATTACCGCAATGAAAAAAATATCGGTTGCGCTTGTAACTTCAATCGCGTCTTTGAATTATCTTCAGGAGAGTACTTTAAGTGGGCAGCACATGATGATTTACATGCACCGGATTTTCTCATGAAATGTATTGAGATACTAGACCAAGACCCTAGTGTCATTTTGTGTCACTCCAAGGTATATTTCATCGACGAACATGGGCAATTTTTGCAGAATTATGACATCAAACTTAACACTGATTCACCAAAACCCCACAAACGTTTTCATGAGCTCCTGACAAAGCATCTATGCTATCAGTGCTATGGAGTGATACGTGCCACCATCCTCAAAATGACACCACCTATGGGTAGCTACGGTGCTGCAGATGGAATTTTTTTGTTAAGACTTGGTCTTCTCGGAAGATTTTACGAAATTCCAGAATACTTGCTCTTTGCTAGAAGCCATCAGCAACAATCAATGAGTATGTTTTTTCCAGACTACTTGTCGTTTACTCACAACAATTCACAATACACATTGAATATGTTGCCTGATTTCTCGGCATATACAGTGTGGTTTGATTCTTCAAAAGAGGGAAAAGTGATGTTTCCACATTGGAGAATCTTTTGGGAATACTTACTTTCTATCAAGCAGGGATCGCTCAGTTTGCATGAGCGGATGTGTTGCTTGATAAGCTTAGTCCAGCAACTCAAAGGTACGGAGTATCTTTTGTTTAAAGACGTACTCATTGTTACCAAAAAATTTCTGAATTGCTTGCAGAAAACAGTAGAACAACAAGCTAGAGCAATTCTAAATCATTCGTGATAACTAAGAAACCTAGTTTCTTGGAGAAACTAGGTTTCTGAAATTTGACTTTTTCTCCTATCAAACAACAGAGCTAAGTTCAAAAGCAAGAACAATAATCCCCTACAAAGAACTAACAGATTATGCTGAAAATATCTAAACTCAGCTCCTTTGCATTTGCAACTTTTATGACTGTCAGCTTAAATCAAATAGTGAATGCAGAGCCTGCTTCAACACTGACTGTTGTTATCAATGGAATTCATCATCAAAAAGGTCAGATTTGTATCCGAATTTATTCCAGTGAAAAAGGATTTCCTTACAGTGATACTAGTGAAGTACAAAGTGGCTGTACTCAAATCAAAGGAAGTTCTACAAGTAAGCAATTTTATGGACTGAAGCCTGGAACTTATGCTATTGCCGTAATTGATGATCAAAATGGCAATCACAAATTAGACACAGATTTTTTTGGTATTCCTCAAGAAGGTTTTGGTATTTCCAATAATCCAACTGTATCTATAACTACAGGCGTACCAAAGTTTAAAGATGCCAGTTTTTCACTTAAGAAAAATACAACTATCAAAATTAATCTCAAATATTCTCTTGACTCATAAATAATGAAAGACTTGGCAGTATTTCTGTCTATAACTTTGCTTGCTTGGTTGCTTATTCAGGTATCTCTATTACTTCTGTTTTTGTTGTACCTACGCGCACCTTGCAAAAAACCATTACCAGATCATCGGTTACCCAAAACTGCGGTTATTCTTTGCCTACGTGGTGCTAATCCACTTTTGTCTGATTGTCTGCGATCGCTGTTGAATCAAAACTACCCTCAGTATGACTTAAAGTTAATTATCGACAGTGAGGAAGATCCAGCTTGGCACATCGTTGTAGATATACTAGGCGAGCAGACGGCGGCTAATTTACAAGTGAGTTCTCTGATTATGCCGAGTTCTCATTGTAGTCTCAAGTGTAGCTCTTTAGTGCAAGCTGTTTCAGATCTCGACGATTCCTACAAAGCCGTTGCTTTTGTAAATGCTGATGTAGTAGTTCATTCCAATTGGTTGCGTGAATTAGTCAGTCCTCTAGTCCATCCCAAAGTCGGTGCAACCACCGGATATCCTTGGTATCTACCGACAGGAAAATATTGGGGGTCATCGGTGCGGTACTTGTGGAACGTATTTTCAGTAGCAAAAATGCATCAATACCGAATTCCTTGGGGTGGCACTTTAGCTCTGAAAACAGACCTCATACATACAACAGGACTATTAGATAAATGGGAGCGAGCCTACAGCGAAGATACGATGATTCGCAGTGTCCTCGCAAAACATGGGAAGAAGGTTATTTTTGTGCCTTCTTTGATTATTCTTCATCGGCAAGAGTGCAATTTGCCCAGCTTAATATCCTGGTCGAAACAACAACTGCTTTCTTATCGACTGTACCATCCTCAATGGTTAGGTGTGGTTGCTGACGCGATTTTAACCGTACTACTTCCTAATGCAATGTTGGTGCTATCTCTAACAGCATTATGCACTAAGCAATGGGATGTAGCTGCTATACTCTTGAACGGCCTGGGCTTTTATACGCAGATATTACTTTTCTTCGTACTTACTATAGAGAAAGCAGTCCAGCAAGAGCTGATCAAGCATGAGCAGGCGTTACCTAAAATATCACTTGCTACAAAGGCAAAAATGTCAATAAGCTCTCTCCTAACATTGTGGGTTTATGGACTAGCAATGATATCGTCTTTGTGGATGAGACAGGTCGATTGGGGTGGAGTCAGTTATCAAGTTAAAGGTCCATGGAACATCCGCTTACTCAAATACTGCCCTTGTCAGGTGTTTGATCAAGCAAATGATCGGGTTGGCAGTGAGGTATAGGAAGGAGCCACTACGTTGTCAAACGTTGCACTGAGTCAGGCGGAGTTTCCTGTAGCGCCTGCTCAGTGACTGCCTGTAATTCTTCAAATCCCTGCACTGCGACGGCGCTCAGCAGTGCTTCTTTATCTTGAAAGTGACGGTAAGAAGCGTTATGCGAAACGCCAACCCGTCGTGCCACTTCACGCAAAGATAGCCGAGCGATCGCCCCTTCCTGAATCAGAGCGATCGCTGCATCAATCAAACTTTGTCGTAAATCTATCACCTCAATCTTTCCAACAAATGCTCTCCTACTCGCAAAGCATTAGCCATAATCGTTAACGATGGGTTTACCGCACTACTAGATGGGAAAAAGCTACTATCAACAATGTAAAGATTATCAACATCGTGAGTGCGGCAATTGATGTCAAGAACTGAAGTTTTAGGATCTTCACCGAAACGGCAAGTACCACATTGGTGAGCAACCTCTTTCAAAGTCATTTTTGATGTTAAATATAACGAAAATGAGCCAGATAAGTTAGGTTGCTCAATTGATTTGAGGACTTCACGCCAACGCTTAATCAAGCGATGAAATGCTCTTTCGTTGTTATTTGTATAGTCGAGAATAAGCTGGTCACCCTTGAGCCTGACACGATTATTTAAATCTGGTAGATCTTCTGTAATCAACAACCAAGGAACAGCATGATTGGCTACTGTCTCTGATATGATACTAGGCATCAAAGGTGGTCCGTGAGAGGCAATTTTATCTTTATTAACATTGCCGAGCAATTGTACACTCCCCATAGGAAAGGCAAAATCGTTCTCTCCCCAGTAAAAATCATTAATAGCGAGTGTTTTTTGAAAAACTGTAGGATTCGATTTTACGCTCAAAGCCATAATGACTGCATACTTATGAGCCATGTAATTTCGTCCCACAAGGTGAGAACTATTCGCTAATCCGTTTGGATGTTGATCATTAGCGGATTTGAGCAACAAAACTGCTGAGTTGATAGCACCACATGCAACAACCACAATATCCCCAGAAAATATCTGACGCTGACCTGCAATTTCTACTTCCACTTTTTTAACTTCTCGACCCGATACACTCGTATGTAAACGTAGAACTTTTGCCTGAGTTATTAAAGTAAAGTTGGGGTATATAAGTGCTGGACGTACACCGTTAATATCAGCATCAGCTTTAGCATCAACAAAACACGGAAAGCCATCGCAAGTCTCACAGCGAATACAAGGACTTAAAAAACGATTGACCTCATTAAGTTTGATACCAAGTGGTATATAAAATGGATGTAACCCTTTATCCTTCAAGGCATCGTGAATCGCTTGAATGTGAGTTTCATGACTGACTGCAGGAAAAGGATAGTCTTCACTCGTTTGAGGTTCAGTGGGATCAAGCCCTCGTTTACCATGAACTTCATAAAGTTTTTCAGCTTTGTCATAGTAAGGAGCAAAATCTTGATATTTCAATGGCCACTCAGGAGAAATGCCATCTCGATGAATGACTTTTTTAAAGTCCTGCTCGCGCAAGCGGAATAAGGCTCCACCATAAAATTTAGTGTTGCCACCAACATAATAGTGTGTTGTGGGATGTATTGCTTTACCTTTTTTGTCATACCAAATCTCACTATTTCGATAGCGCTCTTTTAGTAGGACTTCTTTAGAATCCCAATTGGCTTTTTCTTTGCGTAAAAAACTACCTTGCTCTAAAACCAAAACTTTTTTCCCACTTGGTGCTAGCAAATTTGCCAAAGTTCCACCACCAGCACCTGTACCAATGATGATGACATCGTAGTGACTATCAGCCATTTTGCTCGATTGCTAAAGAGTGAAGATATTAAACTTGAGAAACCGAGTTTTTCAAACAAACCCGGTTTCTCGATGCTCACAAATTTTTTAAGCCGTATGTTTCACTGGAATTTTCAGCACGAATTTGATTAGCTGCACAAGATTGATTCAGCTTTGTTAAACCAATCCAACGGTATATGTCATCTCCAACTTTTGGCGACAGTTGTATTATTGAAAATAGTAATCTTGTCAAAAAACCATCAAGCATGACCTCTCCCTGGTTTTGCTCAATAGCTCGAATGACAGCGATCGCTACATCTGTTGGTTGAGAGACACGAGCTAAACTAGGTGCTGGTAAGCCAAATTTCAGAAACATGCCAGCTTCCGTATATCCTGGACAAACAACCGAAACCTCCACATTAGTATTAGCTAATTCTTGACGGATCGCATCTGTCCACACAATCAAACCAGCTTTAGTTGCCGAGTAGATGCTATTGTAAGGCGCTCCTTTTTTACCAGATCCAGATGCAATATTTACAATATGACCATCATTGCGAGCAATCATACTTGGGAGCAGCAAACGTGTTAATTCCATTGCTGCAACTAGATTGGTCGTCAATATAGACTGGATATCCTGTAACGAGTACCCTTGGAAAGGTCGGTATTTTTCTATTGCTGCATTATTAATCACAATATCAATTGGTCCTGCTATTTGATTAATTTGCTGCACTAGAACGGATAATTCTTCTACTTTACTGATGTCAAATGGAATGCTTATGCCTCTACCACCTGCAACTTCTACCTCAGCAGATATTTTATCTAGTTTTTCCTTTGAACGAGAAACACTCACTACAGTTGCACGTTCCTTTGCTAAAGCACGAGCAATAAAAACTCCAATCCCACCTGACGCACCTGTTAACAGCACTGTTTTACCTGCAATAGTCGTCATAATCATCCGCCTCTGTTGTACTCAGTCTCTGACTCATCGGTGTATGTTTCAATCAGGATAAAAATCTGGAATACATTAAGTTCTTACCTGACTGTAGTAGACTTGTCGCCAAATAAATGGATGACAATAAAAGACTTTCAGGTGGGAACTGCGTGATAGGATTACGCAGCAATCAGGTAGAAGTTTCACAGTCCCGCCGCCATTACTATGAAGTCTTATCGACATAGCAATGCAATAATGCATTGGCGATAAATGTCTGTCATTGCATCTTAGCACTTGATTTTGAGTAGTATATGTTAGCCTTGAACTCGTTAAATACTTAATTCATGATTTTATAATTTTTGTCATGTTTTTTGTATAAATAATTGCTGTAATTTATTACGTGTCTACAAGTGAATGAGGCAATATCTTATTCAAGAAGAAGACTAGATGTGTGTAAAAATTACAATTGCTAAAAATATTTTTATTATGTTAATTAGATTTTTATTGTGTCATTAATTTCTATGATTTGCTTATTTAGTTGAGAATTAACATTTGCATATTTTTTTAAAATGTAGAATAGCACTATACAGACCAAGACTTTGGTTAAACTGTATTCGGCTCTCTAGGTATGGGATAAAGACAATCCCCAACTCTTTCTAACATCATTAGTAGAACAAATACCTCCTTTCTACCACAAGATAACCCATCGGTTTCTGGGAGTACCCAATTTTGTAAAATAGATGGGACTGATGATAAATGACGAAAAATCTCACCTTTAAGAGAAGTGAGATGAGCCTATGGAAAATCTCAATGCGTAAATCCTAAATTCAATTGTGTCAGAGATAACGGTTGTACTTCTTTTTGAAGAAGCTGATTTTTACTCTGAAAAAAATACGAGATTGCACTTAAAAGATTATGAACAAGCAACCTCTTCGCATTGCGATTTTTACAGGATTATATTCTCCTTTTTTAACAGGGGTTTCTATTGCAGTACATCAACGAGCACATTGGTTACTACAACAAGGACACGAAGTTTTTCTTATCCATCCTCAAATTAATAATCGGTATCCAAAAAAAGTTGGTAGTCGTCCCATGCCTGGGTTAAGTGAGTTACAGGCTTTCCCCAATTTCTCCAATTATGCCTTTCCAACCCAACCACTGATATTTTACAAATCTCTTCCCCAACCATTAAGTTATCGCCATTGGAGTGACACAAAGTTATTAGAGAAATTTCAGCCAGACATCATCGTTGTTGAAGAAGCAGCACAAATGAGAGGTATCTACTCACTGTTTCTACAAGGTTACGGTCGGCCTATAGCTGTAGAATATGCAAAGCGGACAGGTGTGCCAACAGTATCTTTGTTTCATACTGATATTGTTGCCTATATCCGATACTATCTAGGAGATCTGTTTTTTAGCTTCATTCGTCCGATTATCCCAACTCTGGTTAAGCAGTTTAGTGAGTTGTATGACATCAGCTTTTTTAGTTCTAAAGCACAACTGGTGAGATACCAACAGATGAATTGTCAACGCAGTGAATATCTCCCTTATCAAGGAGTCGATTGCCAAAAATTTCATCCCGGAAATATCTGTTACGACCCCATTCCCGACGATCACCGACCAGTCCTTTTGTTTGTTGGACGCATCACTCCAGAAAAGAGTGTTACCCAACTTTTAGATGCATATCCAATCATTGCTGCCAAAATTCCCAATGTTCATCTGGTCATTGTTGGCAGTGGTCCTCAAGATGAGGAAATTCGCCAGCGTGCTCAAAAGTTTGGATCTGGTGTGACTGTGTGGGGTGAGTCTCATGGAACAGAACTTTTAGGTTGGTTTGCTCGTGCTGATGTGTTTGTAAACCCCTCAGTCACCGAAAACTTCTGCACCACCAATAACGAAGCACTAGCTTCTGGAACGCCTGTCGTCGCAGCTTTGTCTCCTTCAACTCCAGAGCAAGTATCTCCAGGTCGTAATGGTTTCTTAGCAGAACCCAATAACCCAACAGATTTTGCCAACAAGGTGATCACTATTCTAGAAAATCCTCAGATGAAAGCAGAAATGTCTCATCAAGCGCGTCTGCTTGTACTCGAATTTGATTGGTCAGCATGTAGCGAAAAATTTGAGAAAAAACTCTATGACCTAGTTCGTGCAAGAGGCAAGAAGCGCGAAGTGCAATCTGTTTAGAGGTATTTTTTAACAATTGAGTTGGGTGCGTTAGCTGAAGCTAACGCACCAAATCGATGTGCTTGTTAATCTAGCAAAGCTCAGAAAAACCTTTCAATCCTGATTCGTTTACACAGCAAGAGTTTACGTACAGACTATTTTTAATAAGTATCAACCTTCAATGACTAACTAATTTCCCATCTTCCATATAAACAGTGCGATCAGCAATGTCCAAAATCCGGTTATCGTGAGTGACTAACAAAATCGTGCAACCCTGTTCTTTCGCCAACTTTTGCATCAAGTTCACCACATCTCTACCAGATTTACTATCTAATGCTGCCGTCGGTTCATCCGCTAAGATGATTTTAGGATGACTCACCAGTGCACGTGCGATCGCCACCCGTTGCTTTTGTCCCCCCGATAAATCATCAGGATGGTAGTTCAGCCGATGTCCTAAGCCTACCAAATCAAGCATTTCAGCGGAGCGCTCATTCATCTCTTTAAGAGATAAATTTGGCTGAAGTTCTAGACCCATCTTGACATTTTGCAAGGCAGTCAGACTGTGATGCAAATTATGTGCCTG
>JAJPJF010000427.1 GCA_021324415.1 Nostocales cyanobacterium Centralia_MAG_434 | reverse complement strand
CTCATCGGCATCAATTGTTGGACTTAGGTCGATCGCCCGACAAAAAACTTGTTGCCATTCCCAGTTAAGAGTCTTTGTTAATCCGAACAAACCTGCACTGATAGGACTAAAGTTGACATCTCTTCCTAGACCAAAGGCTCCATCAAGACGAACTACAGTGCAAAAACAACTACGTCCTTCATGCGCTGCTTTGTTGAGGGATGTTTTGAGATGTTTAGCTATGAGAAAGACATGCTTGATGATCGCCTTTTCCTCTTCGAGATAGGAAATTCTGTCGTTTTGATTAACCTTAAATAAAGGATTCAGATGGATGAAAGCACCAATGGGACTATAAGTATCCGCGATCGCTTCTAACTGTTGCTTGAGAAACTCCTCACTCATATCTGCAAGCTCAATTCGAGTGATGCCTTCAGGTAAAGGTGACCGTTCTACAATTAGAGACTGAGGAAAACTTAAAACAATCACTTTCCAACCTCGTTTTATCAGGACTTGAGCCAACTTAGAGGTGGTGAGAGAGCCATCATCGGTAACCAAGCAAATGTGCCTTTGCGGAAAAGTAAAATCTAAAAAATCAGGTTCAGGAAGGACTTTGAGTTTGACCAGACTGCGTACAATATTGTGATTTAGCTCTGAGTGCTGGCTATTAAACTCGTGCTCAAAAGTTTTTTTTTCAGCCGATTCAGCTTGCTTTCCTATATATTCAACGATTTGACCAAGGGTACGCAATTGTGCCAGATCTTCGGGATTGTTGGGTTGAGGCAAATTGGGAAACAATTCTTGCAGTGCTCCGAGAATTTCAACGCGTTTGATCGAATCAATCCCCAAATCTGCCTCGATGTCCATTGAAAGCTCTAGCATTTCGCTTGGGTAGCCAGTCTTCTCGCTAACGACTTCTACCAGAGTTCGGCTTAAGGTTTCTAAATCGATGACTACTGGTGATGGAGACGCTGTGTTTGGCGTTAAATCAGTTTGTTCAGTCGTCACCAAACTGTCTTGGAGCGGTTGTGAGCCATTGGTGAAAGTTATTTCGTTTTCAGAAAGATTGTGTGTATTTTCGCTCTCCTCCTGCTTGTATTCTTCTCTTGTTCCGATGGCTCCATTCATTGAAATATTGCTGGAAGTAGGGTAAGAAGTAGTTATGAAACTTGGCTGTTGAACATCAATAGTGGGGCTCAGGTTAATAGGTACAGACTCAGGCTGACTAGTTTCTGATAAAAGACCACCCATATATTCAGCGATTTGACCGAGGGTACGCAATTGTGCCAGTTCTTCGGGATTGTTGGGTTTAGGCAAATCGGGAAATAATTCTTGCAGTGCACCGAGAATTTCAACGCGTTTGATCGAATCAATCCCCAAATCTGCCTCGATATCCATTGAAAGCTCCAGCATTTCGCCTGGGTAGCCAGTCTTTTCGCTGACGACTTCTACCAGAGTTCGGCTTAAGGTTTCTAAATCAATGGCTAGTGGTGATGGAGACGCTGATAAATCGGTTTGTTCAGTCGTCACCAAACTGTCTTGGAGCGGTTGTGAGCCATTGGTGAAAGCTATTTCGTTTTCAGAAAGATTGTGTGTATTTCCACTCTCCTCCTGCTTATGCTCTTCACCTGCTCCATTCTTAGCACCATTACTGGAAGAATGATAGAGGCTAGTCCCAAGTCCGTTGGTCAGTACAGCATCAGCTGTAGTTGTTGAAAGAGTAGAGCTATCCTGTTTGGTAGTAGATAAAATATTGGCATTATCCTGAGTGCTAGCATTTGACACTACTCGCTGATGAGCAGATTTATCAGCCATTAGCATGGAATACTGTTGACGTGTCAATTGGAAATAGTTGTTAGAGTATTCCATCTGATGCTTCAGATATTCTTTATGAATATGTAGAGTCTCAGCTTGGTGATTGTGAAACTGCATCATGCTGCGCTCTAAGCTGTCCACGACAATTTTCGTGGTTTGTGCCTGTTGATTATCGGATTTTCCATTGAGCAACAAGGAATTCTGCTGTTGCATTAGCTGGAAAAAGATTTTGGCATATTCCATCTGATTGTTCAGATATTGCCTATGAACATGCAAAATTTCACTTTGATGCTGATTAAACTGTATAAAGCCGTACTCTAAACCATCTAAAATACGCTGGTAATTCGAAGGGTTTTCTGGTGAAGATTGCTTCTCAGATTCAAGAATTTGTTGATTTGAAATTTCTGAAATTGCTGCAGATTTAGCCTCAGATGGGTTCATAGTATTCGATCTAGACGTAGGCTGTATAGAGTGATTGACACCGTTAGTCACCAGGTACCCATTTTGCTTAGGAGCTTGTTGCTCTGAAATTGGTGCTAATTTGGTATCCACAGTATTTGATCTAGATGTGGTCTGTATAGAGTGATTGACACCGTTAGTCACCAGATGTCCATTTTGCTTAGGAGTTTGTTGCTCTGAAATTGGCGCTACTTTGGTATCCACAGTATTCGCTCTAGATATGGTTTGTATAGAGTGATTGACACCGTTAGTTACCAAATGTCCATTTTGTTTAAGAGCTTGTTGCTCTGAAATTGGTGCAGGTTTAACCTCAGAGGCATTTACAGTGCTCAACTTAGATGTGTTAGTAGATAATTTCACCTGATGGTTACATTGCAAAGCTTTTTCAAAGGCCATTTGTGTTTTTTCTGACACATAATTAACGCTGTTCAAACGAATACTTAATGCATTATTTTTCTGCTTTTCAGATGTTTTATAATCAAGTTGGTAAGGATCAAGGTTTTTCAGAGGTAAACCTGCTACGCGTAACTGCACAACTGCTTCCCGAAGACAGCGATCGCTGTCCTTTTGACGACTGGCATTCAAGGCCACAGCTAGATGAGGTTTGTCACCAAGGATATCTTTCACCAGATTTGTCAGAATATTCCTCGGTCCAAATTCAATAAAGAAATAACCACCGTCAGCATAGATGTTTTCTATTTCATCCCTAAAATGCACCGCATTGATCAGATGTTCTTTCAGGATTTTTTGTGTAGATTTTGGTTCGGTTGGATAACATTTTCCTGAAACATTAGTGTACACAGGTATTTTGGCGCTTTTAAAGGTGATAGCTTCAATTGCCTGGGCAAAGGGTTTCTGTGCATGCTTGATAAGCGGTGTATGAAAAGCTGCTGAAACAGGTAGCAAGAAGGTAGAATAGCCCTGCTCTTTCAAGGTTTGCTCCACTGTAGCTATTTCCGACTTAGTTCCTGCTAACACCACCTGATGATTGGAATTCCAATTAGCAATAGTGACACGAGGAAAATTCTTTACCAGTTCTTCAATCTTACTGACATCTCCTTTGACAGCTAGCATAGCCCCTGGATCGAAGTTGAGTTCCTCTGGGGTAGCCATAGCTTGGCCTCTGGCTTTAGCTAGCAAAAAGTAATCTTCATCACTCAAAACCTCCGCAGCCCAAAGGGCTGTTAATTCTCCAAAACTATGTCCTGCTACAAAATCAGGCTTAAATCCAGCTTGTTGCAATATCTTGTAAATGCCTACGCTAAAAACTCCAATGGCTAGCTGAGCGTATTCTGTACGCTCTAACATTTTCGCCTGAGCATGCCTTTGAGCGATATTAAACACAGGCGCAGGGAATACTATTTCCGATAAAGGTTGCAAACCTTCTTTGCTCAAAAGGTTGTTTATGTAAGAATAAGCTTCTCGCATACAGGGTAAGTTAATCACTAGTTCCTTGCCCATCTCTAGGTATTGCGAGCCTTGCCCCGAAAATAGAGCAACCACTTTCCTCGTAGAATGAATGGAATCTATGCCAGTTGTGCGGTAGTAAATTCCTTGAGGATGTTCCCATGATTCATGCTGCACACTGTTTCTCAGCAAATCAATGCTTATCTGTAACAGCTTGCAAGCATCATATAAAGAATCCGCAACAAACCCGATTCTGGCATCTGTGACGGGGATTTCTAAAGATTTACATGAATTAACTAGTTCCCCATAATGTCGTTCTTTAGTGTCGGATTGCAGCTTCACCAATGTATCTTCACACTTTTGCAACAACTGCTTGGGCGTTGGTGCAAACAGCAGTACTGACTGAGCAGTGCTGTGTAAACGATAAGCACTGTGGTGTTCGCTAGAGTATTCTTCAAGGACAATGTGATAATTTGTGCCACCAAAGCCAAAAGAACTCACACCTGCACGTCTTGGCACTTCCCCTGCAGGGGGGAGCCAGGGTCTGGTTTCGGTATTCAAATAAAATGGTGAGGTTTCGAGGTTGAATTTAGGGTTTGGTTGGGTAATGTTAATAGTAGGCGGCAATACTTTGTGGTGTAAAGCCAAGGCAGTTTTGATCAGACTCGCCGCACCTGCAGCTGCTTTTGTATGTCCGATCTGGGATTTGACACTTCCAAGAGCAATGTGTTGCGATCGCAAATTATTTTCGCCAAAAACTTCTTTTAAAGCTATAACCTCAACTGGATCTCCAATCATTGTGCCGGTCCCATGTGCTTCAATCAAGCTGACACTTGAAGGCGAAAATCCTGCTTCCTCATAAGCTCTACGCAATGCACGGACCTGTCCTTGTGGACAAGGAGCATAGATGCTTTTATACCGACCATCACTGGAAGTGCCAATGCCTTTGATAACAGCATAGATTTTGTCGTTATCTCGCTCGGCATCCTCAAGGCGTTTCAGTAGGAGCATGCCGATACCCTCACCTAGGAGCATTCCATCTGAATCGGCATCAAAAGGTCTCGAATTCTGGGTTATGGATAGAGCAGGTGTTTTGCTGAAAGACACATAGGTCATAATAGAGTTGTCGGTGTCAACTCCTCCCGTGAGCATCATGTCACACCGATACTCGAGTAATTCACTGATTGCCATCTTTAAAGCACTCAATGAACTGGCACAGGCTGCATCCACTACACAGTTTGTCCCGCCCAGATCTAAGCGGTTAGCAATTCGTCCAGCCACCACGTTACCTAACATGCCAGGGAAAGCGTTCTCTTGCCACTGCACATATGCTAGTTTTATTGTCTCTACAATTTTTTCAGTGTCTTCATCGGATAGGCCACTGCTTTTGAGAACCTTCCTCCAAAGGGGAGAGTGCATCCTGGCACTTAGTGGCATACTGAGTTGTCTTGCTTGTACCACACCTAGGATGACCCCAGTACGCGCTCGATCAAACTCTCGGGATTGACCATAGCCCCCATCTTCCAGTGCTGCTTTCGCAACAACTAGACCCAATAACTGTGAAATATCTGTTACTTCCAAGATGTTAGGAGGTAGCCCAAATTCCATCGGGTTGAAATCAATTTCTGGGATGAATCCGCCTCTTTTACAGTAGGTTTTGTCAGGTGCCTTGGGATCTGGGTCGTAGTAATCTTCCACATTCCAGCGTGAAGGTGGGACATCAGTAATACAATCAACTTTACGGATAATTGTTTCCCAATATTCTTGGAGATTTTTAGCTTGTGGAAAGATAGAAGCCATCCCAATAATGGCTATAGGGGTTTGTTGTAGTTGTGTATTTATCTTGTTGGTTGACATTGCAGTTTTAGACATGTTTTTCTTAACCTGTATAAGCTTTAACAGAGCCTTTTCACAATCGCTTACTTCGTCGAGTAACTGTGCAAAGGCAGCTTCAATCCTAGAAGCAGCCATAACTTTGTTTTCACTATCTTGCTCATAAAATGGAGTTTGAAAAATGTATTCTCCTTGCTACAAAAGAACTAGAGATTAGCTATTAAGAAAAAATGCTTTTAGTTCTTGTGTACATATTATGTTAAAACCACTGAATAAAAGCTCAAGATACTTATCCTCTTAGGAATAAATAGCTATATTATTTTGAGTTCAAGCATCTTGCTAAATTTAGTCTTTGGTTAAAAGCGAAGTTTGTATTTAACTAATATTTTGACCTAATAGGTAATAAAGAACTGTCTCCTCGTAATCAAATCAAATGAAACCTTTTTACATTTATATTAGGCTGATTACTTTTATGTTGCAACTTCTATGCAACTTCTATGCAACTTATGGGGCTATCTCATTCTTAAAATTTACAGTTGATGGTTAAACCTATTAGGAAATAATTCAAAATGAGACTGAAAAAACATCGTCCCTTGTTTGTAATCTAGTTTACATGCTGCTATTAATTAGAAGTTTCATCTATGTTACCACCTTATCTTTTTTCTGTTTAACGATGTCCAAGTATTCGCTACGGGTTCCATCTATCCGGTAATGATCACAAATTTGACAAAGTTTAAGAAGATCTAATCGACTGAATACTTTTTGATGCTCAATACCACAATCAGTTCTCCACCGCCAGAAAGTCGTTCGGTTAATGGAGCGATTGCTTTCAGGCCATCGTCGTTGCGATAAAAACTCCACAACTTCTTGTTCATAAAAAGAATACCCTTTTGGCAACTGAATAAGTTTTTCTCTTAACTCATGTAGTGGTATGAGTGGATCTAGATTAGATAATTTCATATCTGCACTCCTTGTTAAATTTATTTTATCCAACAACGCAGAAAAAACTTCGTACAACAGAGTATAATCCTATCAATTTGAATTGCAATATTCTTGAGTTAAAAGTAGGTGTATCTTCGTGCTTATTTGTTGAATTTATTAGTCAAGAACTGTCTCAGAGTTCTAGTACAAATCACTCATACACTTCTTTTCTTTCTTGCAATTCTGTAAAGCAAACAGTTCAATCAGAAATGTTAAACTTATCTTTTCTAAGCTTCTAAGCTTTTTTCTAGTACAGAACTGCGGAAATAAAGCTACTATTCAAAATTATCAAAAAGTATGGAAGATAAGTCTAAATTCTGCATAGGGGTACTAAACTCCCAAAAGAAGAGGATGGAGTTGCATAATTTAATCACACATAATATATAGCTTTTCCTACTTACGTAAGATATGCTATAAGCCTTAATAGATCAGTGTCTCATTTCTCATACATGTACCCTATTTGACGGAGAAACGCTATAAAAGTTTGTTTTAGAGCAGGTGACACACAAGCTAAAAAATGTATTCTATAAGCGTCTGAAAACACTGAAATTAAAAAATTTTTCTGTTGAAAGACAAAATTTCACTAAAAAGGAATTTATTTCTAACTTTGGCATATTGAGAAGTTATTCAATAGTAGCCAAATTTCAATTGTATCTTTTTATGTTGTAGTACACTCCAACCCTTATTGAACAATATTTTTCAAACATTTTTCTATCTACTGTGAATGTAATGTTAACGTGAATTCATTCAAAAAATCAAACATTTTAATTTTTACATTTAGGATATCAAATGAATTATTCCATGCTTCTTTAAACGAATACGATAGAATAAACTCATTTCATAAATGATAAACTTACTGATACTCAATTGCAACCCATATGCAACAAATGTTGATGATGAATAGCAGATTTTATTACATGAACTCAAAAATCTAGATAGCTACTGAAAAAGCAATCATAGGGATGAAAAAAGTATTCTTTTCATCTTGTAGATGTATCTTTTACATAAAAAAAGTTATGGCCACATGATTGAAATAGCCATAACTTCTTTGTTGTTTGATAGTGAAATACATTAACACATATTCTGTAATTTTTCGTACAAATCCTTAATGGTAATAAACATATTGTACAAAAAACCTGATATTATTTCTACACTTAGTACTGAACCTAGAAATTTTATTTTGATTTTATTTTACTAATTAAATTATGAGAAATTAATGTAGCTATATTGGAACTTCTACGGTTAGGTATAATATCTAAGCAAAAATTGATAGTAGAGGAGATAGTACATAGGACTGAGTTTCTAAAAGAACAGCAAAGTTATTACTTTCAGATATGGCTGTAGGAATGTAAAGAATTTGAAATGGTATGTTTGTCGTTAAAAGTTACTCGCCTCAGCTAACTGATTAGTTACCAATATTACTAACTCAACAACGAATTTTATAAGGATCATGTGGCTAAACCAATATTTTCTGTACTTTGACATAATACGAAGCTTTTGTTTTTTTAGTCTAATTTACAATTACACTATCTTCTGATTGTGAGGAAAATCTGAGCATATTACTAAAACTAAAACCTGTTCTAAAACGTAATTCTTAAATGTGGAAAATTCGTAAGCAAACATAACTATCAGGTATGTATATTAATTTTCTAACCATGAGATAGAGGGTATTAATAGCATCATGTATGGAATCAAATACTTGATTATAGAAATACTTTTTGTACACTTTCTTCAATAGGCGAAGTGTGATTAAAATGTGCAAAACACCAAAAGATGCGTTAAAAAGCTTACAAACACTTATAAGAATTACAGATAATTTTTAAGAATCAAAAGTATCAGAAACTCGATTTCTTGGAGAAACTGGGTTTCTCATTCTTCATAAATGATGTACGATCAATATATATAAACTAATGCATTTAAAATATGGGAGACATGGAATTTAGGTAATCAATAAGTTAATAAAAATTAAATTTACTAAACATATATTTTTAATACACATTTACCACTATATAAACACGTACTCGTAAAGCAAAAATTCAGAGAAAGTAGAAGACCCACACTTTAAAGTGTGGGATTATCATGAGGACGCTAAAACGCTCACATTTTTTATCGCGCAATGGCATCTTTTTTAAAAAGTGGGCTTTAAACCCACAACTAAAGTTTTTTAAATTTTTTTATTCCCTGATCTGGTTCCTGCTCTCCTTCTTGTAATCAATGCTTCCTTAACGCATATACAGTTCACAAAAAGCATTTTTTATGACTGTTCTGCTCTACTCAACTAATAACTAATTTTTGACTAACTGCATCACAAAAACCTCCTGAGATGAAATGTAATGACTTATTTTTGACTACTTGCATCTAAAGAAAACCCCTTTGAAAGCTAATGATCGCTCTCCCTGAATTTGCAGTTTTTACCTACAAACCTCAGATCACTATCATTCCTTTATTTGGTAACTTTCTTAAACATTTACTCTTGACAGCCATGAAAGGGCTGATCTTGAGTCTCTGCTAATAATTGTCTCTCAAGCTCACTCACGCTAATTCCAAGCTCAGAAGCTGTTCTAGTTTTCCACTCCTCTAGCTCAGAGTCATGTTGGTTGAGCCATTCACGCACTGCAAAACGCGCCATCTCTGCTTTGCGAAGCGTCTGGCGAGCTGCATGAAAAATGAGCCGCTCATTATCAAAATTCGGCACTGAGAGCATGAATCGCTGTAGCTTGATTCTCCTTCGGCGGTGATCGCTTACATTCACATATTTACTCACAATGTCTTAACACTCTTTATAATTAATATCTCATCCAATGGAAGTTCAGTGCCGAAATTGCATATAAATTGCATATGCTTTATACAACCTTTATTAACTATAAGCAATCCTATTTGAGTTACAAATTTGCTAGCTTTAAGAAACCCAGTTTCTTTAAGAAACCCAGTTTCTCTGTGTTTGCGAATCATTTATGCTTGCTATAGCACACTCTCCCGGTAGACTAACTGTCGTAGAAAAATCGAAGCTGGTTTAAAATATCTCTATTATGACTAAATATTGAAAATCTTCAACCTTTATCACTTAGTCATGGAATTGACACTCATATTTTCAGGTGTAATATCTGAGGTAATTGAGCAGTATTATTATCAAATCTGTTGCATATGGGTTGCAATTATGTGTTAGTAAGTTTATCGTGAGTTATAAAGAAACAACACATGTGGGATTCAGATGCAGTTCCTTTCAAGAAATAATCTTTTAGAAATCATGAAGCTTTAATTTTTTGCCAACCTAGCGTCTAATCAATTAAATGTGAAAAAAGTCACATCTATGCTAGTTACTGGTACAGTGTGACAAGTAAATCAATATTTACGTAGATATTAAGAGAAGTACAATTTTGTATTATGATTGTAACTAAAGTCTACCTGAAAGAGTAGTACCCCAATAATTTTCAGGATGAAGACATGGAAATTCTCCCCTATAAAATACTGAGAATTTATTAACGAAAATTTGAGGAAACAATCATGCTCAGTCTAAACACAGTGAGACATGACAGCAATCATGTTCTCCAATCCTCAAACTATTTACATTGGCAAGATCAGGTCTGGCAAGGCGACTTAAATAGTGTATCTTTTGATTTAGCGGGTATAAAAGCTAAACTGCTGAATTTAGATAAACCTTGTTACATTGTGAGGTTTGAAGGACAGATTGGCGTCACGAATGAAGGTTACTTATACCCTTCTGATAATAGCAAAATGGGACAGTTAAAGATACTGGTGTCTGTTCCACCAATTTCAATTCAACAATTGGGCGATCCAAATTTCCTTGCATGTCATGGTGTAAAATATGCTTATGCTACTGGAGCAATGGCTGGTGGTATTGCTTCTGAAGAACTAGTTATTGCTCTAGGAAAAGAGAGAATTTTGAGTTCATTTGGTGCTGGTGGACTAAGTCCTTCCCGTGTTGAAGCAGCCATTAACCGTATTCAACAAGCCCTGCCACAGGGACCTTATGTTTTCAATTTGATCCACAGTCCCAGTGAACCAGCAATTGAACGCAGGGCTGTTGATCTATATCTCAAGTATGGTGTTAGAACTGTAGAAGCTTCTGCCTTTCTGGATTTGACTCCCAATATTGTCTATTACCGTGCCGCTGGACTTAGTCTCAATACAGCCAATGAAATTGAAATAAAAAATAAAGTTATTGCCAAAATTTCCCGCAGAGAAGTCGCAACCAAATTTTTAAAGCCAGCACCAGAAAAAATTCTCAAAGATCTTGTTCAACAGGGTTTAATTACTGAGTTACAAGCAACTCTTGCAAAAAAAATTCCAATGGCGGATGATATTACCGTCGAAGGAGATTCTGGTGGTCACACAGACAATCGTCCCTTGATTTGTCTGTTCCCTTCTATTCTTGCCTTGAAAAATGAAATTCAGGAACAATATAATTACGAAAAGCCTATTAGAGTAGGAGTTGCAGGAGGAATTGCAACCCCACAATCAGCGTTAGCTGCCTTTATGATGGGTGCTGCCTATGTAGTAACTGGCTCAATCAATCAGTCCTGCGTTGAGGCTGGAACTTCTCAACATACCAAGCAATTGCTGGCTCAAGCTGAAATGACTGACGTGATGATGGCTCCAGCTGCAGACATGTTTGAAATGGGTGTAAAACTTCAAGTGCTTAAACGAGGAACCCTCTTCCCTACAAGGGCACAGAAATTGTTCGACTTATACAAGAGTTATAACTCAATTGAAGAGATTCCCTTACCAGAAAAAGAGAAATTAGAAACACATATTTTTCGTAGGAGTCTGGAAACCGTTTGGGAGGATACTGTAGCTTTTTTGTCCAAACGGAATCCTGATAAAATCGCCAAAGCAGCAGAAAATCCCAAGCTGAAGATGGCTCTCATTTTTCGTTGGTATTTAGGATTGTCATCTCGCTGGTCTACCTCTGGGGAAAAGGAGCGGGAGATCGATTATCAGATCTGGTGTGGTCCTGCTATGGGTAGTTTTAATGACTGGGTAAGAGGTTCTTACCTGGAAAAACCGCACAATCGAAGAGTGGTTGATGTTGCTTACCACATCATGACGGGAGCCGCATTTTTATACCGAATGCAAAGTTTGAAAATCCAGGAACTGCTTTTACCAGACCACTATAGCCAGTATCATCCAGTTCCTTTTACATCACCAGTGTGCAGATGAGACAACCTATTCTCGGTCTATAGGTCGGTCATCGAGAAAAAGAGGACTAGAAATGGAACCAATTGCAATTATTGGGATAGGCTGCCGTTTTCCTGGCGCTAGAAATCCAGAAACTTTTTGGCAGCTTTTGCAGAACGGTGTGGATGCTATTACTGAGGTGCCAGCAAACAGATGGGACATAGATGCTCTTTATGACCCCAATCCTGGTACGCGTGGGAAAATTAGCACACGCTGGGGTGGCTTTCTCAAGGAAGTGGATCAGTTCGAACCCCAATTTTTTGGGATCACTCCTCGAGAGGCAGTTTATATGGACCCCCAGCAACGTCTGTTACTAGAAGTAGCTTGGGAGGCATTGGAGGACGCAGGACTAGTGGCAGAACAACTTGCCCGTACTCGTACAGGGGTGTTTATTGGCATTGCATCTAACGATTATCGTCAAAGAATGCAAAGGGAGTATAGTGACTATAGCCAACTCAATGCCTACATGGGCACGGGTAACGCTTTTAGCATTGCAGCTAACCGCCTCTCCTATCTGTTCAATTTCTGCGGGCCCAGTGTGGCAATTGATACGGCCTGCTCCTCATCTCTAGTGGCAGTGCATCTTGCCTGTCAAAGTTTGCATAATGAAGAGTCTAACCTAGCTTTGGCTGGTGGGGTGAATCTGCTGCTGTCTCCTGAGTTAAGTATCATTTTTTCTCAGGCGCAGATGATGGCACCCGATGGGCGCTGCAAGACCTTTGATGCTAGTGCCAATGGTTATGTCCGAGGAGAGGGCTGTGGGATAGTCGTTCTCAAACGCCTGTCGGATGCAATCAAAGACAACGACAACATCCTGGCTATAATCAAAGGATCAGCCATTAACCAAGACGGTCGTAGTAATGGGCTTACTGCTCCTAATGGACCCGCCCAAGAAGCAGTTATCCGCGAGGCCTTAGCTAAAGCTGGGGTAAGACCAGCCCAAATCAGCTATGTTGAAGCTCATGGGACGGGCACGCCTTTGGGTGATCCAATTGAAGCGGAGGCTTTAGGTGCTGTACTGTCTGAGGGTCGCTCCCCAAACAATCGTTGTGCGGTTGGTTCGGTTAAAACCAATATTGGGCATCTAGAGGCTGCAGCTGGCATTGCTAGTTTAATCAAGGTGACACTATCGCTGTATCACCGACAGATACCACCAAGCTTGCATTTCCAGCAACCTAATCCCTACATTTCGTTTGACAAACTTCCTCTTCAAGTACAACAGAAACTGGAACCCTGGCCTGAGACAGCCGTTCCATCTCTGGCTGGCGTAAGTTCCTTTGGTTTTGGCGGAACCAATGCCCACATCATTCT
>JAJPJF010000331.1 GCA_021324415.1 Nostocales cyanobacterium Centralia_MAG_434 | reverse complement strand
GAAGTCGGCTTAAAGACTCGACAACCTATTTGGCGGTTTTTCTCTGGCCGTCCGGTTGAGCGTCATATATTTCTAGAAATTTGTTCCATATTGGAATTGAATTGGCGGGAGATCGCTGCCGATCCGCCGGACGAATTCTCTGATCCCTCAGAAGTTGCCCAGGCTCCTGTCTTAGATATTGATGTCTTGGTGCAACAAGTGCGATCACAACGCCAGGAAAAAATTCAAGACCAATGCGGGATATTGCAGTTATTAGATATGGGTCATCCCATTGCGATCAATGACATATATATTGATGTCAATATTCTAGAAGACATCCCCAGCCAACAGTGGTTAGATATCTCTAACCTGCAAAACCTTAAACCAACTGAATTTGACCATTTTGGCTTAGGTGAGGTTGAACAGAAACAAATACCGGGTATGCGGGCAGTCGAAACTTACTCCAAGCTCAGAGTGCTGGGTAAACCGGGAGTAGGTAAAACCACCTTTTTGCAACATCTTGCGATTCAGTGTAACCAAGGCCTATTTGCAGCAAACCAAGTTCCTGTTTTCATCGTACTGAGGAATTTTGCGGAAGAGTCTAGGGTAAGTGGCGAGTTCAGCCTATTACACCACATCCGCCAGGAATTTATTACGTCTGAAATTTCAGAAGAATCAGTGATTGAAACCTTGCTTGAGAAAGGCAGAGTATTGCTATTGTTCGATGGGATGGATGAAGTTCTTAACCAAGAAAGTAATGCTGTGTTAAGAGAAATTCGCAGATTTTCTGACAAATATCACAAAAATCGGTTTGTAGTGACCTGTCGAACGGCGGCTAAAAAGCTCACGCTTCGGGGCTTTACCGATGTTGAGATTGCCCCGTTTACCTCCCAACAAATCCGCGCCTTCGCTCGAAAATGGTTTGTGGCATTCACTCAGACAAACACTCAACATGGGCAGGCACAGTCCATTCAGTTTATTCATAAGCTGGATTTACCTGAAAACTGGCAATTTCGCCAACTCGTTATCACACCCCTATTTTTGCATCTGGCCTGCTGGGTGTTCCACGGTCAGGAAAAATTTCCCACTAAGCGGACTGATTTTTATAAGAAAGGGCTAGATTTACTCTTGGGCAAATGGGATGAAGCTAGAGGCGTTGAACGGGATGATGTTTACCGAGGTTTTTTATTACCACAAAAGCTCAAGTTGTTAAGGGACTTCCAGGGAATAAAACATACAACGAATGAAAATGATAATCATTATGAGGCGGAGAGAGGGGTTGCTGTCGGCAACCCCTCTCTCCGCCAAAAAATATGCAAGATAAATGTCTGCACTCAACAATGAAAGAGCGCAGTCAGCAGAATTGCTATTGCTGCGAAAAAGCTTTGTTTAACTTCTGCTAATTACGTTCCTCCGAAACAAATATCAACAAACCACTTGCCTAAGTTCGGTAAATTCTCTTGACTAAAATTAGTCAAACGTGAGATCCTATTTTCAATTTCTTGCATGGCTTCTTTAGTTAAACGTACCCCAGTAGCATAAGTTTGAGTTACTAACTTAACAACTGGATGCTTGCCATTCCAAGTCATAGTTTTAGCAAAATTTAATGCTGTTTCAACTTCATCTAAAATGCTGCCATTCCAATGATTTTCTAATATAGCCCAAGTGCGTTCAATCGGATTATATTTGCTGTGATATGGAGGGTAGTATGCTAAACGTATATTTAATTTATATTCTTGAGCAAATTCAACTATACGTTTCATAAACTGAGTTCGCCGAGAGTTATTCTGTCCTCCATTATCTTGATTAATCAGTAGAGTTTTTATTTCAGGGAATCGCCATCTTTGAGACTCCCAAAAATCTGATAAAATATCCACAATAAAATCGCTAGTTACCTTAGATTCTGTCAAATACAAAAATAGCTCATCTAACTCTGGAAGGAATATACCGTAAGGTGTTAAGCTAGTTTTTGGATGAAAATCATGGTCATCAGTTTCCGTTGGCACTCGATTTCTACCACCACGGTCAAATGAGCCAATATTCACACGAGCCTTTGCATCCAAACTTAAGCGTAAAATACTTGAATCCTCTGAAGCTTCTTGGTGCAAGAGAGCTAATTGGTCGAAGATTGCGTCAGTTTCGGGTATTTTTTTTGAGGTTGAATTTTGGCAACTCGTTTGAGGTGATATCCTAAATCGTTTAACTTTACACGAATTGTTTCCTCAGTTGGTAATTCTTCATCACTATAATTAAACTTCTCAATTAATTGATTTCTCACTTGGGCAGCCGACAGGCGTGTATAGAGTCTTTGGCTTTTAAAGCTAGGGTCTATTTGGCTTTGAGAATCAACTAGTTTTTTAATATCTTCTAAAAGATTCGGCAAGATTTCTTCTGCTTTTTTGCGTCCTCTACCAGAATAATTATCAAAACAAGTAATCCCAGTATTTAATTCTTTAATTCCTTTACCAATAGTTACACGATTCCATCCCAACTCTCGCTCGGCTAAGGACTGGCCTCCGTATCCTAATGCCACAACTGTTTGTGCCATGAATCTGCGTTTGGCTGACCCTTTTAATTGCTGTGCTGTTTCCTTTAACAAGTTTTTCAATGAATCCGTTAATTCTATTGACATCTATACACATCCAAAAATCGAATCATCATAAGAACTCTTGCATAAATTTTTTATGCTATATTAATAGACTGTCTTTTTTTTGATTTACGAAGCTAAAATAGTGAAACTCTTGTATAAATTCTTAAACAAATGGTTTTTAATAAAAGCAAAAATAAAATTTAGCACAATAAATTTATCCAGCTTAAAGTTAGGTGCTGAACTCTGAGTATTT
>JAJPJF010000024.1 GCA_021324415.1 Nostocales cyanobacterium Centralia_MAG_434 | reverse complement strand
TGGTTGCTGACACTCACTCTTACATTGAGAACCAGGGACAACAGCTTCTGTGTCAGCAGTGTCAGCATTGTCAGTAAAACTGTCTAATGGTTGCTGACACTCACTCTGGTATTGAGAAACTGGCATAACCAATTCAGTATTGGTACCTAAGGCTTTTTCTGTTTGCTGATCATTATTTAGTTGTTGGTTAGTTATTTGTTCAGTTAAACTTTCCACAAAATTGCTGACACTGCTGACACTGCTGACACTCTGATTAGAAAATTCTTCAAATCTACTATTTACAAGAGTTTTAGTCTCTCTGTTGTTGCTGACAGTGTTACTGACACTTGGCTGACACTGCTGACAGTCAGCTATTTTAGGTATAAATATCCAAGAAGTCCCTTTGTTCTCCACTACTCCATAATTCAAATCTTCCAGTTCCTGGAAGTATTTAATAATTTCATTTGTCTTACCACGACTGTTAAAGCAGGCTCGGTTTGCGTCTCTAGCGCTGAGCTTGCCCTTTTTGTGTGCTACTGATAGCAACTTGGCAAGGACTGCTGATAGTTCACCATTGTCAGCTGCGGTGTCAGCATGAATTAACTTAATTTGCCCTAAATAAAATTTCGCCAGTGCGATCGCTTTGTCCAAAGTTGTCAAAGAAATCTCTTGGCTTGGGAAAATGTTGTTGACTGCTGCTTCTAGAACATGAAGATTCAGCGCTATGCGTCCTATATAGCCCTCCATTTTGCTGTATACTGCCCTCATGCCTGCTTGTGGATGGGAAACGCGCAACTTCTCCAAGTGGTTGTAAATTTGTTGATAACGCTTAAAAGCTTGATGGCTCAGCTTGTACTCTTGTTGTGGCAACATCGTCACCCGACTATAGTAGTTAGTGAGCATTTGTGTAATATCAATATTGGAATTGTCATCACACAGAGTTGCTGCTACTAGTGGCTGAGTCACACACAGGAATCTTGCCCAATGTCCATCTGGATCTGACAAGTCCTTGGTGTACTGCTTCAAAATTTGCGGTTGAATCGTGCCGAAGATAGAAAGGTAAACTTTATCGACATCTGCTGTGATGCCTGTTGCTCTCAGCACTGTTTGCCCAAGTCCGTCAAAGTAAGACAGCAGATCTTGCTTGTCTGAACCACGCCCACTTCTATATTTGTCACTAGAGTTTAATAGTCCTGCCAGCTCGTCAATCAAAGCCAGTAGTGATTTGTCTGGACGTTTGGCAGCTTGTTGTTTAATGCCTTCGCCAGTACCATCCATAAAATAAAAAATTTCTTGGTGTGGCTCGATTGGTTTCGGCTCACCACTAGATGGATTCCATGCTGCCATCGCCTTTGCGTAATTCTCGAGATCCATGGCATACCTTTTTTTGGCTTCAAGCTGAAGCTTACCTAAAGGTTTGCGCATCAGAGTACGAAATACAGGTGATTTGCGTTGACCGGATTCGCCCACCAGGGCCGCATAAATCACTGGCGGAACACGGAAATCTTGACCGCGATGGATCACTAACTCTGTACCAACTTTATGCAAACTGGATGTCGCCGTCAGTACGGCGGTTAACGCTACTTCAGGCCGAATATTGAGCCAATTACACCACTGGTTAAGGGGTTGTGCTAGTTCGGTTGGGAGAAAATCAAAAAGGTTTAATGCTGCCTGTGTCAGCTTTAAAAGGTTGTCAATTTCCGAAGCTCGTTCTCCCTTGGTTTCTGATGCAACTAGTTCTTCCTCTATCAGGAGTGCGTATTTCTCCAGGTAGGCCAGAGTAATATTTCTAGTGTTTAAGGAGTCTGCTAGTTGCCTGAGTGCTTCCTTTCGTTCTGAAGCACTATGTAGGGAAGTGAGAATCTGAACTACCCGATCTCGAAGTCCTAATTCTATGACTAATGTTTCCCTATCTTGGGAATTGTTTTGAAGGCGTTTGTGTAACTCTTGTCTAAATTCTTCTTCTAATGTTTGCACTATCTTAGTCCATTCCCAGGATGATGGTGATTCATAACATCTGGCTCTTAGCGTAGCTAATTCTACAAGCTTTTGTGATTCTGGTAATAGAGCGATCGCGACTTTGGCGATTTCTGCTGCCTGTTTTGTGCTCAATTTCTCTTGGTCTATCCGAATAGCCCAATCCTGATAAGAGGTGGAAAAATCCAGAATTTGCCCTGTCAGTTCCTTTATCGATAGCGAATCACCCATTAAGCTCAACAAAGGAAGTTGGGATCTATAAATCTTGCACTCCCCTCCAGTGGACTGAATTTTCCAAGCCAGGGCTTTAATCGTCGCCTCTGTAATATCGCTACCTTGAATGATGTAATTTTCACCCGTAACGCAAGAGCCTACTACTTCTTTATATGCTCTTACATGAAAAAATGGATGCAAACGTTGGGTTGCTATTAGGTATGAATCATCACCAACCCAGAGAGTAAAGCACGTACCAGTAATAAAATCGCCAGCCTCATTACCACGAATAACCTTCTGCGCCGACGGATCAACCACCAAGGCTGGCGATTTTATTTTTTGGATCTCCCCAAAGGGAGAAGCGGTTATTGAAGTACTGTCTAACCCTTGGTTTAAGGAGTTATAGTTTATACTATCTTTGTTTAGCTGTTGCTCAGTATTCGTTAGCGCCATTTTTGATCTTCCTCCTAAATGTATTTGTTTTGGAGGAATTGGAGCTATCCCTTGGTAGTAATTTTGTAGTACAAACCTTCAAAAATCTAATTGGCTTAAATTCCTTAATCCCTTGTGGTCTCAGCTTTGCCAGTATTACATTTGCTTAAAAGCGAATTATGTACGATAAAATTACTCTTAGGGATATTAATCAGGTTCCCCACCCGATACCCCAATTCCAAATGAATAAATTTTGAAGACCTCGGTATCCCTCCGGGAAACGGGGTTTTCGCCATTTATCCGGCTTTGTACTTGGCTAACCAAACCTTGACAAACTCGGTTACTTCCTCCTGTTGAATAACAAATGCAGTTCCTTTTCGCCTGAGAGCGAGAATTCTCATACCTCCTAGCTCGGAATAAAGATGCTCTTTGTGAGTTTTAGCCGCTTTGGTAGGAGACCATAAAACTAAAACTTTTGCTGTAGGAGTCTTTTGTGCTTCACGCGAAGACATCCCAAAAACGGCTCGATTTTTATCGAGCCATTTTTCGTAAGAAGCCAACTCAACAAGAGGGCAGGGGTTCCAAATTTTCAATCTATTTTTGTCTTTACGCTTGACCTGCAAAACCTCTCTTGCTTCGTTGTAGACAATTTCTCTTTCTCCTTGGGAGCGAATGGAAATAAACAAGTGAGTTACGCGTGGAAATCGAATAAACAGGTCTATAGGATTTTTATCTCCAACTGGAACTACCGGAAAAATTTGTATTCCTTCGCTTTTAAACTCCTCCAAAAGTAGGGTAGTTAATTTTTCTAACCGTGCCAGTTTTTGAACTCGTACTAATGGCTGGTAAGCTAAACCAAAAAGTATCCAACCAACAGGATGGAGTATACCGCCTGTAGCAAGCCCAACACCACCAGTTGCTAGAGCAACTGCAGACTCATGGTCTTTGGCTTCCCTAAGTCCTGCTAACGCCGCTTCATTATGCGGCGGCAGTTCGAAATCGGGTTGTGGGTCTTTCACTGCTAACATGGCGAGATCAGAATTAATAATGTGAAATTAGCACTTCCTTTACTGATATTAATACTTTGCATAAATATCATCAAATCTCTCGTCCTTAGTCACTTGTCCTCCTTTAGTCACTTGTTCTCCTTTTGTTGCTTTGGCTCTTGCTCGCTAGATTCAACCCAGTAAATTAAATCGCCTGGTTGTACCTTGTAGCGTTCACAAATTTTGTCTAAAACATTAACCTGCGGTATCCAGTCAGGATTGTCATAGAGATTGTAGGCAGTGCTAGGGGCAATACCTGTCTCTTTATAAAACTGGTAGCGAGTGATACCCATACTATCTATAAAATCTTTAATCCTGTTTTTAATAGGCATCCAGTAATTATAAACGCTTAGTATTACTACCACTTATCATTACTGAATTACAAGCACTCGTAAATGTCAATCGATGATTATTACTTACCGCTTGACATTAATAAACGCTTATGATTATCATAGCATTAACAAACGCAAGAGCGAACGCAAAGCCAAGTGCTAAATCAGCAATTAAATGCAAGTTAAATAAAGCGTTGTAGCGGGTTTCAAGCTTCCCGGTCTTTTAATTTCTGTAAACGCGTTCATAGAACGTTTATTAGCGTTTATCACTGTTAAATCAATTTTTCATGTAAAACGCGAGGTAAAAAATGCAATTACCCAGAGTGGTCAATCTGGGCGAGTCTATAGTATTGGAGTCTGTTATTGCTGACTGCTCGATGTCAAAGCAGGCGTTAAGCAAAATTTTAGGCACATCTCGCCCGACTATTTGGAGATACGATGAGATTGCCTACTGGGCAGTCCCAGATTACAAGCAAGACTATCCAGAATTGCCAAAGGAGCAATGGCTGATCCGCAAATCAAAGCGCGATAGACAAGTACATTTGTCGCCTTACCAAATTTGGGTGATTTCTGCAATTCAAATTTGCTTTAAGCATTATCACAGGGAGTCGCCAGTAAAGACGTATATCGAAAAAAATAGCTATGTATTTAGTCGCGCTCGATACGAAGCACGCCTAAGGCAGCTAGCAAAAGAAATAAAAACCGCGTAACTTTAGGCCACCTTCGACAAGATTTCAGAACATTGAAAACCAAATAGCTGACCGACCACTTAACCAAGGGATAGGGGACACATGGAATGTAACGGGGCAATCAATCACTTTAAAGTGGTTGGCATCTGGGGTGCTAACCCAGTTACCAGTCATTATGAAGGAGTCTATATGCACGCAATTGCAGATTTAGTGAATGAATCCGGTCTATCCATTGATGATATTCGTCTAATCCTAATGGATGTTCGCTCGGACTGGGAATCCTGTGAAACAGTTACAGCAGCCGAGCGCGAACTAATTCTAAATGCATCGAGAGCAAAGCTAATCGGTGAATCCAGTATTACGCCAGTAGATCCAGGGAGAATGCCAATCCAAGATCAGCAAAAGATTGTCCAGTCTGCTTCTCAGGTTTTAGGAACAAGATTGGTGTTAGCACTCGCCGAAGAAATTGCAATTCTAGATGCAATAGAAGAAGCGAAAAACCGAGTGATCATCGCCAATCATCAAAATCGGCAGCGGGAACTAACACAAGCGCTGGGTTCTTCTTGGCGTGATAGAAAAGTGCAGCATTTAGATACACTGCGCTCGCTGGTCAATCACCTCAACCCGAAGGTTGAAGTGGAACCAGATAACATCGATGCAATAGCCGAGATTGCCAAAATTCACCAAGAAATGGGAAAGCTATTGAGCAACTAGAGGAAGAACCGATGATTGCAAATATCTGTAAAGAAGTTGGACTTTCAGGATTGGTGGGATGTGGATTTTATGCTGCCACTCTTACCTCACTGATTGCGCCCCCTGTGGGGCTAGCAATGCTAGGAGCAGCAGCACTTTGGCTATATGGCAAATCTAGAGACTGAGCGCGCCCTGTTGGAGGCTGCTTATGCCAAAGCCTCCCTCCCCCCGTGGAGGTTGATTTATCGGATTTTGATTTGTGGTAGTATTGGGACTTTTTTTGCAGTTATGAGTGCTCGAACATTAATGCCGAACAAGATTCCCACAATTCAAATTGTTTATCCAACAAGCGAGCGCATTCATGAATAATGCGACTGCGATTTATTGAAAACTTTCCTTTCATTGAGTATTGTTTCATGACTCCTAATGAAATACTGCTGACATTAAAGCGAACCATAGACACTCTGCAAAGAGTCAACGACTCCCAAGTATTGCAAGAGATTATTGAAATGCCACAAGCTAGTCCAGAGCTAGAGTTAATTGCAATTAATGCCTTAGATGCAGTGATCAAATTGCAATTACGAATTCAGCAAGCAATAGATGCTGAGCTATATGCAGAATTGAATGGCATTTTTGAGGATGTGGCATGAAACAGTTAAACCGTGTCTATGACTCAACCCTGTTAACATCTACTGCCACCTATCAGATAGACGGTCGCCTATATCGCTATCTTGGCAGAGACCCCTACGCCTCTATTCAGTCCCCTAAATATCGATTTAAGCCGCTATCTGGTCAAAAGCGTAGGTCCGACTTAGTTCTCAACCATAGGCAACTAATGCTCTTAGTCTGGGAAGTGCCAGGGATGACAGTTTCCCAGAGTGCGGCAGTGACAGAAGACAGTGTTCAATTAGGTCTGTTCTGATATGCTCGACTGCTCCAAACTAGCGCCGGGTGACAAGTGCTACTACAAGGGCAAACCTCTTATCTTTCAACGCACTGTCACCACGGGTAAGACTCAGTACTATAGCTTCAAGAATCAGTTCGGGAAAGAGAAACGGCTCAGTCTTCAAACTGTACAGAAGGATTGCTGGGTTGAGATTTTCTTAGATGAAGAGACGATCGCCGCTCCGGGCAGAGATTAGCGATCGTCCCTATGGCAACAGGTGCATTTAGACAAACATTAGAAGTCATAAGGATTCTAACATGTACACAAACGAAGATTGGTTAACAATAGGTGAACCAGAAGTAACCCCCGACCCCCTCAATGGTTACTACTTTGGGGAATTTCAATCAGATAACGAGCATTTTGACTTTGACAACTACAACGGTGATGTGGGCTTTCCCGATGGTCAATTCATGGCACATCTGGGAGACTACGAGGAAAGTGCATACTTGGCTGAATGCTGGCGAGATGGCAATACAGACGGTGCAGAGGACTTGATTAGCCAGATTGCAGACCATGAGAAGCGCGATCGCGTTCAACGAGTTTGGGGCACCGTCAGCAATATCCCTCCAATCAATGAATTAACCCAATTCCCTTGGGAATAACAGCTATGACACTTCAAACAGTTGTATTCATTGCCAGACTTACCCTCTGGCAGTTTCTTATCTCTTCAATGGCAGTGCTGGTTATTAACACAATCATCTAGGTGTCCCTATGTATGAAAAAACCGAACGCAAGAGCACCACCTACCCTGACGGGACATTTGACGAACATCTAACCACACAGCGCTCAACAAGTGGGCTAACAGAACTATTCATGATTCCCATAGGGCTTACCCTAACCGCTGTGGTGTGCTGGTTGATTATTCAGGTCGGGGCAAAGATTGGTAGTTCAATCAATCCACCAACAGAAAATGCTCCCAGACAAGGGAGCGCCTATGTACTAAGAGGATCTTAAATGTTTGGAGCAATAGTTAAAGCCGTCACAGGTGGCGGCGGTGGCGGTAGAAGTGGCGGACTGCGTACAGTCAAAAACCAGGGTGCGGCGATCGCCCGTCAACAAATTCTCGACTACACAGGTGCAGATTACCTTGGTGCAGCTGCATCGATGGCACTAACTGTTGACAGTGTTGCCCAACTCGAAGATATTAACCGCTATATTGCCGAGCAAAAAGAACTGCTGGCATACGCGGCTAAAAAGATACAAGCAATCACTGAGAATGTGGCGGAAATCGAACAGATGATCAGTGAGATTATTGCTCAGCAGTTAAAGACCAGGGCACAGGTTGACAAATATATTTCCAATGCCCACTTAGCAGGAGACAAATACTCTGCAGATAGCGCAAAACTTAACCAACACCACTCCAACCAGCAAAAGATAATTGCTGGTCAAACTGCTGGTGAGATGGCATTGGATAATGTTCAGACCAAGATGGCATTACTCAATCAAAAAGCGCTTTTTGACCAGAAGAGAAAGAACATGGAGGTAATGGCTAGGACTCAAAAGCAAAATCAAGCAACTGCTCTTCAACAAAGGTTGAAAGCAAGCCAAGAAGCCTCGGCTCGCAGGCAACGCATAACTAAGGGCGACGGGAATAAACCATCTGGCGTCAACTTCACTCGTTTTAGATCGCAAATATAGGAGGAGAGTGTAGTGCTAGAGCTATTTAACCAATTCCAACCGCAACCGGAACAACAAGAGGAAGAAGCCACAACTACCCTACGAATGCAGCAAGTCTTATTCCTGAAGAAGATTATGGGCATTGTCGTTTGGTTTGTGATTGCAATGAACGTCTCTTTGTTTAGCCGTGACTCTAACAATCGCAATTGGGCATACCTCACCTTGTTTTTGATTAAGGGTGTTAACGTTGCATCTGCGGTAGCCAAGGGAGGGAAAGAAGGTCTTAGCAGTGGCATAGAAACCAGTGTGGCAACAATTGTTGGAACTATAGCAGGAGGGTTATAAGTGATTAATATCCCCACTAAGTACATCAACTTAGAGACTGGGTGGGGATTGCTAGCCGTGACGCTCGCCCTATCGGGTGCGGCTGTAATCCCTCGGTGGAATCCGTTAATAGAGTATTGTGTGCCTCATACTAATTGCAGGATAGTCAAAGATGTTAGCCCTGACTTGTTTATGTGGCATCAAGAGCAAGCCTCAATCAATGCTGCTAAACTGCGGCAGCGGGCAATCGCTCTCGCCAAGCAACGTGAAGCTATTCGTCGTCATAGGCAAGCTAAAAACCACAATAAGATATGGGACTTTGACTTAGACAAGACTGAAAGTAATGTAGAAAGCACTGCTGATGATTTATCCACTAACTTTGGTGAGTTGGCTGTAAATCTTCAACATACTTTTTCGCCTAAGTCAGACAAAGAGTTTTTGCGACTAACAGCAGAAGCGCGACGCCAGGGGTGGAAGTTAGAAGCAGTTCAGGAACTACCCGGTTATGCCGATTGGCGAAAAGTCGCCGGTGGGTTAAGTCTAATTGCAGCAGCTGCCACTGCTTGGGCTGTTGGGCAAATTGAGATATTGCAACACAAACGTGATCGCCGTGAGGAAATCGACGAGGAATTTGCCTTGCAGCAACATAGGAAAGCGCTTGAGGGTGAGCATTCTGTGATTACTGCCGAAATTGATTGGATGAGTGCCACTGAGCAAAAAGCCTTAGAAGCAGAATATTTAGGCGAAGATTACGAAGCTTTCATAGAGGAACAGGTAAGGGGAGTAGACGAAAACATTAATCGTCAGGAGGGAGCACTTAACCAACTCGCAGGCACACAAACATTAGATAGCATCAATAACCCATCTGATAAAGTGACAGGACAACAACAAACAGTAATTTCCGGAAATGCCACAAAACCAGAAATGGGACCTGAGCAGCCATCTGAACAACTAGCAATGACAGTGCTTAATGGTTTGGTTGGTTCCCGTCGCTCAACACTACTCGTTGGCGGGACTGGCGCGGGCAAGTCGGTAACTCAGGCTTACTTGTTGACTAAATTCTTCGAGCGATATCCTGACGCCGAAGTCTGGGCTATTTCCCAAAAGAACGATTCATTTTGTGGACTCGATAAGAAAAAGCGGGTTGTTCTATTTGATGCAATTGACCCAAGTGCAGCACTAAAAGTACTTGATCACGTGTACAGCATTTATGACAAGCGCCGTCGCCTACCAGAACACAACAGAGGTAACTTATCTCCAGTGCGGTTAATTCTGGCAGATTGGTTGAGTATTAATCGAGCACTGGAAGAAAACAAAAATGAGCCAGTTGTTAAAGAAAGCAAATATCTAACAAAGTTACCAGACATTATCTTTAATGGACGTGAATTAAATGTCTGCTTGCTTGTTGACCTACAAAGTTTCAACCTGGCTGCAATTGGCTTAAAAGCTGATAGGAATAGTCGCAAGAATTTTAATTTGGTTGGACTAGGTAACTACTCGGTTGATGAGTTCGGTTCTATCAATGAGTCTTACGGTGTGCTTGCCAATATGATAGGCGATCAAAATATGGTTCCAGACGAAAACGAACGGGCAACACTATTAACAGAATTCAAGCGATTAAAACCGATTTCAAGAGCCAATAGTAGACCAATTATCTTTACGACTTTAGAACCTGCTAGAGTTGCTTTACTCCCTGACTTACGCAAATACAAACCAGGTCATCACCCAACAATTAAGCTTGATACTGTATCACCAGAGTATTTGAATAATCTACTTAAGCTAGAATTTGATGTTGACCAAAAGGATGTTGAGCGCACACCGCAACAAAAAAGTGAACTATCTCCAGTTGCACAAATCATATTGGAGGTAATCAAATCGGCAAACAAACACCCTATTAGCTTTGATGCAATTAGAAAGTCTAGGAGGTGGCAAAGACAGCCAGATAAGCAATTATTGATTGATGGTTTATCTGAGTTAATTGCAGAAGAGGTGATAGAGGGTAATGAGGAGGATGGGTACACACCTATCGTCTAGCCACGGTTTCAGGAACACAGGAACAATACACAAATAACCCTTGTTTCTGACTGTTTCTACGATTGTTCCTAATGTCCCTGAAATGCTAAAAGCCTTATACTGTCTTGTTCCTGTTGTTCCTGAGATTGTTCCTAAATGTTCCTGAGTTTCTAATTGTTCCTGAAATGTTCCTGAGCTTGGAACAGGTGATTGCTAACCTGCCATCACTAGTTTTTATTAGCAAATATTATTTAGGAGATTATCAAATGCTAACAAATAACTCGCGAGTGGAGAAATTTTCAGACACACAATATGCGTTCAAAATAGATGGCATTAATATCATTTTGAGTTTTGATGAGCCAAAAGCAGAGCGAACAAAAACCATGTTGCTAGGCATGGATTAAAAAATCCGAATCTGCTCAAAGTTTCCAGAAAATATTGCTTTTTTATTTGCAAGCATTCCTTACTATATTAAGGCTGATTTGATGACGATATTAAGGTGCATCAGTATGCAGGGATACATTTATCTAGTCAGAGCAAAAGGAACGAGTAGGTATAAGATAGAAACCGCTAGTAGCCGGGAGGAGATGACAAAGAAGATTGAAAGATACAACAGTATAAACTCTCTCTATCCGCTGGAACTCATCTACGATTGTCCTACTCTTGAAACTAGCAATTACGTTAGTATTCAGATAGCCATATCAAACTTCCGAACAGGAGACGGGTGGTACGACTTGGGTGATAGCAATATTGTGAACCAAGTTATTGATTTAATGGCTCAATATTCGCCAAGTGAGCCACCAGTAGAAAGTAGTGTTAACAATCCACCAACGAATAACATAACAACAAAATCAACACTAACAAGCAATCTACTCACCAGACAATCAATAGGACTTGTAGTTTTATTGCTTGGAGTTGGATATCTTCTGTTCTTTTCAATAATGCACAGCCCCAACCACCAAGACGGTAATACTACCGAGCAACACAAAAATCAATAATTCAACCGTAATCAAACCCCCCAGTATTATACGCTGGGGGTTTTATTGTGCAAAATTATGCTTGCTCATAGTTTCTGACCGCTGTTGTGATCGCCTCTCGAATCAAAGTGATCCTTTCTTGTTTGGCTATCCCTTCCAGCTTCTCTTCTATATCAATCGGTAACCTAATGCTAAAAACCTTTTTACCCCGCGCTACAGAACCTTCGTACCCCACTGCCAATAATTGCTTTTCCTTTAATGCATCGGTCGCAGAACCAACGTTGCATCACGAAGTGTGTGTCTGATACCACGCTTTTTGGTAGCTTTAGTCATTGCATCCACTTCTTTTGGTAACAAGTTCCCGCGAGCGCACGTCCTCATGTCGGCGTTGATTCGGAGACTTGCGTTTGAGGACAGCAGGCTCACCTTTTTCCGTTTTACCAACTTTCGGTGATTGGGCATCGAGTAAGGTATTCAGGGCAGACATACGGCGAAACTTAATGGAATAAGGGTTAGCGTTCTCGTCAGGGCAGCCAGATTTTTCAGGTTTTACCAGCTTACGGTTATAAGTTGGGTAAAAGCGTAGTCCATGACAATCAATTTCATATACTCTCTAGTTGAATTGGTATAGAATCACACCTACAATCTGATCTAACAGGCTATTCTTTTGCAAGAATGCTTCATAAGTTTCTTACTTTGATTACGGAATTTAGAACAGAAACCATGTGGTATATAAATAAAATCCCGCTTTCTGGAGGGTGATTTTTTTTCATTGAGACTGCCTTTTCAAATACAGTTTACTTGCTATTTCGTTAACTAGATCGATTTTTCCCGCCGATTTATTTATCAGGAGGCAAAGATGTTAGCAGAATTAGTTGAAGTTGGAGAAAAGTTGTCTGAAGCGAGTAATCGCTTTCAGCAAGCTGGAGAAGCAAGACGTAAACGCATTGTAGAGTACTTCTTAAACATTGAGGAGTGTCTCCGAGGTAGTGCAGAACAGCTTAGAAAAGATGAAGTGCCCACTGCCAAATGGGGGGAGCTTAAGGTTTATGCTCGAAAATTGTCAGCAACCATTGGCAAGGAAATAGGTGGAGATACAGCGGAGGAGCTATCTCTTCTACTGTTAAGCACGGCAAGAAATATACCGACAAAAAATGACATTCAATCCCTAGAGACTTGTGCTGGAACATTTAAGGGGCTAGCAAATACAGTTGCTACAAAACAAAGTAGCAACAATGGTACACGTCGGAAAATTCTTAATTATACACTTGTGAGCGCGACAAGTCTATTTGGTGGTTTGCTCCTCGATAAATTTAATTATAAGGCTTTACCTATAGACGAGCCATCAAAACCATCCACTGAAACTGAACTTTTTCCGTTCATCGAATGGGAGATGCACACCTTTTTAAGCAATAGTATTCAAGATACTATTATTCATAAAGCTCCACAAATGGTCTGCGATCTCGTTAATGAGATGACAAATAATCGCTTCAAAATTACACTTAATAACAACGGAGAAACGGAAGATATATTGGAAAATGTCAACAATGGTACTTACAAATGTGGATACAGTGGAATCTACTATAGCGAATCACATAAAGCCCTTTACTTCGCTTGTGCTATTCCTTTTGGCTTAAATCCACAAGAGCAAAATGCATGGCTTGATTACAAGAAAAATCCTGATGAACCAGAGACTTATGTACAATCAATTTATGGAAAAGTGGGTTTCAAAAATATAATTTCTTTCCCATCTGGAGCTACAGGAGCACAAATGGGAGGATGGTTTAAAAAGGAGATAAAGTCAGTAGACGAGCTCCGTGGTCAAAAGATTCGTATTCCTGGACTAGGTGGAACTGTTTTGCAAAAATTTGGTGTGACTCTTCATTCAGATCTTAACAAGTTAGGTAAAGAAAAGCTTACTTTAGACGACTGTATAGAAAAGCTCAAAAAAGGTGAATTTCTAGCTGTTGAATGGACTGGACCATATGATGATATTAAGCTAGGCTTACATAAAGCCGCAGACTTTTATTACTATCCTGGTTGGTGGGAACCAGGCACAACATTTGAACTACAAATAAATCGAGAAGCCTGGAATCATTTACCATCTCACTATCGACAAATCCTCAAAGTAGCTTGCTTTGAAACTCATAGAAATATACTAAATGAATATGAGCAAAACAACAGTAGAGTTCTGCAAAATATGCCTAAAAATGTTCATTTGGTAAGATTCGATGAAACGCTCTGTAAAACATTTAGAGAAAAAACGAAAGAATTGTTACAAGAATATGCAGAAGATCCTGTTTTTGGGGAAATTTATAAGGAATGGAATAAATTCAGAGAGCAAATAACGTGGTTAGATGTAAATAAAATTGATAAAATCTCTCGAAAATGGGATAAATTTACAAAGAGTTGATGGGGTATGAGTAGCATTCGGGCAGGAAACCGAGTTTTGGGAAGCGGTTAACGAAAGAGAAATAGTGATCGCGCTCTCGAGCGCAGTGCCCGTGCATGGCAATCGCGCTCCTTGTGCCGACCGCCACTTGCCGCTGCTGATATGAGTTGATAGACCTCATTTCCTCATAATTGAGGAGTAGGATATTTGCTAATTAAAACAGTTGATCATCTCAAAGCCACCCTAGTTACCTCTGGGGGTGGCTTTTCCCCTTCATACCTGTAAACCCTGATGGTTATAGCCCCAAGT
>JAJPJF010000170.1 GCA_021324415.1 Nostocales cyanobacterium Centralia_MAG_434 | reverse complement strand
TCTCGTACATGGGAAAAACTTTTTGGTTTACTGTGTCTAGCTGTACTCATAGATTTAGCCAAAAATCAACCTTTAATGTGCCACTTTAAGGTGCGTTTGCCCTGGGGTTTTCTTGGATGATATTGTTAAAAAATATGAATTAAATAAAAAGCCAAACTTCCAGAAGTAAGAACTGTCAGATCTTAACCATCTAAGAAGCTGCACGTCGAGCGCTTATATGTTTATTATGGATCTGCTTTTTTCTGAACATGCTATGGTTGTGAGTCCTGATTAGCAGCATGGAATTGATTGAGCAATGCCTGAATAATAAGTTGTGGATCATCTGTTTCAATTCCTACCTGTTGAGCAATTTGCTGGCGTAAATTTTCATCTTGCTGCAACAGTACAGACAATTCATCCAGAGAAATAGTGTGCAACTCACCTTGTGCTTCATCTGGAAGATTTTCCCCATCTCCTGCTTCTATCGGCTCAAGAGAATTTTGTACGGGAGGGGAGATGATTCCTTGCGCATCTGGTCCATCATACTCCCATACTGGCTCGCTACTTGTACGTGTCAATAATTGCATGCCAATATCATACGCTACATCCCCAACTTCACCAACACTTAACTCCCCTAGTTGCACCATTCGGGATGCTACTTCGTTGTTGGGTGTGGGAGATGCTAACAACCTTTCACCAAACTTTTGTAACCATTCCACCCAGCGTTCATTAGAAACGCGATGCTCAATGTTGTTTAGCCACTTCTGTGCCCAAGCTTGTCCTCGTGCTTGATGTACTCCTTCCAAAAGTTCCATGAACAGAAATTCCAAATCTGTATCATTTAAGGGTGGAGGTACTTCTTTTTGAAGACCCCTATCACTTGTTTCGGGAGTTTTTTGTCCGCCAAACAAGCGTTGAAAAAATTTTTTTAGCCACCGAATTAGCCGTTGGAGCATTTACTGCACCCTTATGATTTGGTTATTTAAAGATTCTGACACACTCCCCTCCTACCAAACGACAGAAGTCAAAAATTATCACACTTGGCAATACAAGCTTTTTATCTCTTCAATACCTGTGGCAGTAGGCATTTTAGGTTAAGTTAAGGTTAACACAATTTGACCTAACACACACACCGATTATTAGACCATTCAATCAATTAGAAGTTCCCAAAATAGTGATGTGTCATTGAGTTACACGGTTTGTAGAAATACATCCATAAACAATGCCCCTAAGTTACAATGGTTGAACCCAAACTAGACTGGGTACGATTCATCAACCTTGAAAGGTATTGAACTCTTAAATCCATGTCTTACGAACCTCTGCACCACAAGTACCGCCCAAAAAGTTTTGCTGAACTGGTGGGGCAAGAGGCGATCGCTACCACCCTCACCAACGCCATTTGCACTACCAAAATTGCACCTGCTTATTTGTTTACAGGTCCGCGAGGAACAGGGAAAACCTCTAGCGCGCGTATTTTAGCAAAATCACTCAACTGTCTCAAATATGACAAGCCTACACCTCAACCCTGTGGTGTATGTGATGTTTGTAAAGGTATTACAAAGGGTTACTCTCTAGATGTTATTGAAATTGACGCCGCTAGTAATACTGGTGTTGATAACGTCAGAGATTTGATTGAAAAGGCGCAGTTTGCTCCAGTTCAGTGTCGTTACAAGGTTTATGTGGTCGATGAATGCCACATGCTCAGTACCCAAGCATTCAATGCTCTACTGAAGACCCTAGAGGAACCACCAAAGCATGTTGTCTTTGTTTTAGCAACGACTGACCCACAGCGGGTATTACCCACAATAATCTCACGCTGTCAAAGATTCGACTTCCGCCGGATACCCTTGGAAGCAATGGTAAGGCATTTAAGTGCGATCGCATCCACCGAAAATATTCATATCAGTCCCGATGCCATAACCTTGATCGCTCAAATTGCTCAGGGAGGATTACGAGATGCAGAAAGTCTTCTAGACCAGTTGAGTTTGTTGTCAGGGGAAGTGACACCAGACCAATTTTGGGATTTAGTCGGTTCAGTCAGCGAACAGGACTTATTCACTTTGTTGATTGCGATCGCCTCTAACAACCCCGAAGACGTTCTAGACTGTACGCGTAAAATTCTAGACCGGGGTCGGGAACCTCTAACAATTCTCCAGAATCTTGCTGCATTTTATCGCGATCTACTCATTGCTAAAACTGCGCCTAACCGTAACGATTTAGTAGCTTGTACTCACCATACATGGAAAGAACTTGTGAATTTTGCACAAAATTTGGACACCAGTACAATCTTGGTGGGGCAACAACAATTAAGAACGGCTGAAGCACAACTGAAGAACACCACCCAGCCTCGGTTATGGTTAGAAATTACATTACTAGGATTATTACCCTCAGCAAATATTACTACTAAGGCAGATCCCCCTAAAAGTGTGATTTTTGCTTCACCTCAAGTTTTACCACCTCACAATCCAGGGGAAAACAAATCAGTACCTAGTCGTGAGACTCCCATTGTACCTAAAGATATTGTTTATAAAGATACAGTAGTAGAGAAAGAAGACAAACTGCTAACAGAACAAGAAAAATTCCCTTTGTCTTCTCCTCCCTCTATCTCCTCTCCCCCTATTTCCTCGAATTCTCAAACACACGCTAACTCCATTACAGTCTCTGCACTCACTTCTCCCCCTTCTCCTCCTTCTCCCTCTACACAGGAAACAAACGAAGAGGGCGATTCTTCCTCTCAAATGGATCAAATCTGGCAACAGGTTGTGGAATCTCTATTACAACCAGCAAGTAGAGCTTTGTTCAAAGAACACGGTCGTCTACTAAGTATAAATGATGGCGTTGCTCAAGTAGGAATGCCACCAAAATTGGTTAAGCTGGCGCAAGGTAAAAAGGTAGCGGATGTAGAAGCTGCTTTTGCAAAAGTGTACCAACAAAAAGTGAAGGTGAGCTTTGTCTCAAACCAGTCTCAGACTGTTCCTGCCAATGAAACTAGAGAAGTACCAAAAAACATCACTTCGCCAACTCATCAAACATTCACTCCCACAAACCAAAACAACGTTGTGCCTACGTCTGAAGTTGCTAAGCCCAAAGTAGCACCTGTAAAACAGGAGCCGCTTCCCAAGACTACAACAGTCCCACAAACACCTCCTACAGAGCATTGGGAAACTGATGAAGCCACGATTGCGGCTCAGCGGCTGGCACAATTTTTTGATGGAGCAGTTGTCAGTTTTACTGATGACACAGGATTACCTAACTCTCTCCACACATCCGAATGGGAAGAGGAAGGGGAGATGGATTGAGTTAGGAGTTAGGAGTTGTTAAGAGCATCTTAGTTGTGGGTTCCTGTGTGTAAGGTTTTCACCCATTTCAATCGTTTGCGTCTGACTGACATGCGGGCAGTGGTACTGCTGATTACCACTATCCAATGGAACATGTATAAACTGCCACGTAGTGTCTGGCTCAGGAAAAGCAAATATGTAGACAGCTTAAATTCTTTATCTTGACGTATCCGCCTTAGACCAGCGAACATGCCTGCCATGGACATTGTAACTGTCAAGCTAGTGACTGGACTTAACATAGGTGGACGATGTCGTGCAAGCGCCATTAATAGATCTGGTATTGCTGCTGAGGGCAGAATGTACTGGATCAGCATAAACATGAGCATATCCCATGTTTTCCGGGTACCCATACGATTTTTGAGAATCAGATCCCAGTAATCTAAATACCGCTGATAACCGCCTTCTGCCCAACGGTTACGCTGATGCCAGAGAGCGATCGCACGGGTGACACCTTCTTCCTCGACTGCTGGGTGGAACAAACAATCAATGTCCCATTGGTTGAGATGTAAGCGGAATGTCAGATCCAAATCATCTGTGATTGTTTCCTCATTCCATCCGCCACAGCTTAAGAGTGCTTTGCGTCGGACAAATTGACCATTACCCCGCAGTTCACCAATACCACCAATAGCAGTCCTTTGTTGTTGGAAAAACGTATCCAATGCCATTTCTGCCATTTGACCTTGTGTCCAAAAATTTTCTTGAGCGTTGGCGATCGCTTTTCGCACCTGCACCGCCCCCACTTTTTCTCTTTGAAACAAAGGTATGACTCGCATGAGCAGATCTGATGAAACTTGAGCATCAGCATCAAACACTGCGATCACTTCGCCTTTAGATAGCTTTAGGACCTGATTCAATGCCCCAGATTTGCCTCCACTAGCTTGTGCTTCACGTTGTAGTACTTTCAAGTTGTCATATTTTTGAGCCAGTTCTGTCAATAACTGCGGTGTCTTGTCTGTGCTGTTATCGTCAACTATCCAAACTTCATAACGTTCTTCTGGGTACTCTAGGCTACAAAGATTATTAACTAATTTACTGATGACAGCTTCCTCGTTTTTTGCTGCCACCAACACAGATACATAAGGCCACTCTACCTGCATTTCATCACTTGTCTGGCGGGGTCTGCTAAACACCACCACCAAAGCGTGAATCCCCATAAGTGTTGTCAGTCCTAAGACAAACAATAAACCCCAGGAAACTAAATGCAGAGCAATCGTGCCACTCCAGACTATAGTCAAAACTAGAGCAGCTTTACGTCTACGACCTTTAAATCGGGTTGGAAGAGACACGGAATGTGATGCCTCTTCCGCTAACTCCTCATCGACTGATATTTCAGGAAATAAGGAGTTTAGAGGATCAAACTCGTTGTAGGAATCGTTTTCGGGCCAGGAATTCGCTGGCATAGGTTACTTGATTTAACCACCAGTATTTGTCTACACCCATAAAGAAGCTGGGTATCAGGTAACACCAAACTGTGCAACCTTCACACACTTTTAGCTTACCTTGAGATTGGCGGTAACTTTCCACCTCTTCCGACTCACGATAAAGTTCGTACAGTCGCCCATTAATGGGAACTCCAGTTTGGGCAAAGTGGTAACAAGGTAACAGCAGCTCGTCGTTAGGTGAAATAGCAATAACAGCTTCCACCGCTTTACAGCGAGGATTTGTAGTGTCATTGCCTCCAGCTTCAATAAAAGCTAGTGCTGCTTTATTGTACCCGACATTTTTGTATTTCTTCGCAGTATCTTCTATTGCCGCTACCATTTCTGGGGTAGGATTTTTACTTGAGTTGTAGTGTTCATGAGCGGTGAACGCAGGATTTAGCCATACCCGAGTTTTGAGTTTTTTGCCCAATTCTGCTACTTCCTCAATACGCCCGTAATTTTGGGCTGTAACGGTGTGATTGAGTACTGGGTATTCTCCAAGCGACTGGGCTATGCTTACTGATTCCACTAAGGTATCAAAAATTTTTACTCCCCGTGAGTGGTCGTGAGTTTCCCCATCTGGACCATCCAAGGAAAAGTTTAAAAAGTCTACTAAACCCTGAATTTCCTTAGCTTTCTTTGGATAGAGAATTGTGTTCGTCGTTATGCTGGTATAAAAGCCTTGACGCTTGGCCTCTGTATAAATTTGGCCAACATCCTGCCGCAGAAGTGGTTCACCACCCGTGAAATCCACATACTTCACTCCTAGGCGGCGTAGATCCTGCAAATTGTGCTTAATTGTTTCAAAATCTGCCTCTTTTCCAGGTTCTAATGCCCAGATGTTACAAAAATGACAGCGAGCATTACAGCGATATGTCAAGTAGTAGTTTGCAACCAGTGGAGCCATAGTAAAACCACTAAAGTTTTCCTTAAATAGTTTAGACATTTTTGACATACTCACCGCCCTAGAAGTGCGGTGACTCTTGACGGCTCACAGCAACTAGCTACCGAAGTAGTCTTACAGTCGCTCCCCGTCCGTTTAAGGTCGTGCCGATGCCCCATGCCGACCATTTCTATATTCAGTGAAGCATTTTCATCTGTGTCTTGCTCAGTACCGCAATTCAAGCACAACACTGAGCGAACGGACAAATCAATCTTGCCCATCTTTGGGAACACTATGCAATATCCATGACTATTAAAAATTAAATCTTATGTCTTTTGATAAACTCCAGGCTGCTAGTAAAGAACAAACAAGCGTATATTTGCCTTACATTCAAAGTAGCAAACGTAACGATTTACCCAATGCTATTGGTCTCTATCAAAAGGGAGTTTTGGAGGGACATCGCAAAATAGAGGGGAGTGATAATGTTTCGTTTATCGCGACTTGGAATATTGCTACCCTACCCTCAGACTTAACCCGTTGCCGTATCCAATTTGATGGTAATGCTGAGCTTAGTTATGAAATAATGATGGCGAGTTTTGAGTTTATTTATTTTTTAATAGAACTGCTTGAGAGTTATAAGCGCTATCGCGTGGTTGATTTTTCTCAGACGTTTTATCGTAAACTGCTACGCATTGAAGATTGAAGTGGAGAGTAGAGTATTAATCACGGTACAATAAGATGATCTAGGGTTTTGGCAGCGATCGCGCCAGAAGAAACCACTATTTTTAGTGATGCAACCCTTGCCAGTTGGGTCTTTGCCTCTTTTAGCAAGGATTGTAGCAACTCTAAGCGCAAAGTTAGACCTAAAATTAGGAAATGCCAAGCTGGGTTCTACTGACTGTTGAAATAGGAGTGCATGTGTGCCGAAAACCGCTAAATATTTGCTGATTGGATCGACGCAGGCTTACAGTGGTAAATCTGCTACAGTTTTAGGTTTAGCCCATCAATTAAAGCAAAAAGGACTCGATATTGCCTACGGTAAACCGTTAGGTACCCGTTTAAGTGAGTCTGATGGACTTCAAGTAGAAGAAGATGTTCAGTTAATTGCAGGCAGTCTTAATTTACCGAAAAATCGCGTAGCACCTACTGTGCTTGCCCTCAATGAAGTCACTGTGCAAAAACGTTTACGCGGTGAAGATAAAACGGATTATCGCCAGTCTTTGACACAATATCTACAAATGCCGTTTGGAGATTTAGTGTTACTTGAGGGACCAGGAGAGTTAGAAGAAGGCAGCATTTTTGACTTATCTTTACAGCAAGTCGCTGAGGTCGTTGATGCTTCTGTGCTCTTGGTTGCACGCTATAAATCCTTACTTTCAGTTGAATCTTTGTTATCTGCTAAGCGGCGTCTGGGTGAATGCTTAGTTGGTGTTGTGATTAACGATATACCCGTTGCCCAATTACAAACTGCTAAGACTAGTATCTGTCCATTCTTGGAACAGCAAGGTATTCCCGTACTAGGAATATTGCCAAAAAGCGATTTACTACGTAGTGTAAGTGTTCGTGAACTTGTAAAACAGCTGAACGCGGAAGTTCTTTGTCGCGGCGATCGCTTGGATTTAATGGTAGAGAGCCTAGCAATTGGAGCAATGAATGTCAACGCGGCAGTCAAGTATTTCCATAAAGGTCGGAATATGGCTGTGGTAACAGGGGGCGATCGCGTGGAGATTCAGCAAGCTGCTTTGGAAACTTCCACACAATGTCTAATACTAACAGGACAATTACCTCCTCCTTTGTTCATTAAAAATCGTGCTGAAGAACTAGAAATTCCTATTCTCTCAGTTGATTTAGATACTTTGGCAACGGTCGAAATTGTGAACCACGCTTTTGGTCAAGTGCGCTTTCACGAAACAATCAAAGTTGACTGTATCAGCCATTTGATGGCTCAGCATTTTGATATTGACCGCTTACTATCTCAACTCAATCTAAATCCAGCAGCAGCTTTGCCTAGAAACTAAGATAGTGGCACAAGACATGTGGGTTTTCCTAGTTGACCCAGCCGTTTTAGGGAAGGTGATCGCATTTATTCTGGGGGGTTGTGAAAGTTCGTAATAAGCACTTTAGTGCTCAATTTTCAGCACTAAAGTACTGACTACAAACCTCTCAAGATTAATGGCAGTATGGCAAATTTAAAAGATTTGGCGAACCTTATCACTAATCAAGACGACAAGCCGATGGTTCTGTCAACAGGAGACTCACATTCGCAAGAAGATGCAGATCTTGAACGTCAGCTGCGAGAACTCAGATCTAAGCAGGAACTAAGGAAAGACTGGATTCTTTTTATTGTGAAGGACATAGTAGTCTTTTGTACCAGTGTTGTCTTTATGTTCGTTGTTAGTGGCTATGCTCTATTCACTTTGCTCACAGACAACTCATACAATGGCGAAAAGAAGTTTGCTACATTAGTTGCTTTATTAATTACAGCATGTGTTAGCTTTGCAATCGGTAGAGCCACAGCAACTAGGAATTGAGCTTCAACAGCAGCAGCCCCGCGCTCTACCCGAAGGGTGAGCGTCGGGAAGAATGCGAGCGAGTTGACGACAGTCTTCCTCCCTCGCCTAACGGCATTGGTCGGAAGACATAGAGGAAACGAGTAAATCTCCTGTGCATCTAGGC
>JAJPJF010000290.1 GCA_021324415.1 Nostocales cyanobacterium Centralia_MAG_434 | reverse complement strand
CAGCGCCTTGTTGATTAGCATGGAGCAAGTTAATTCCTAATGCTGCGTCAAACGTTTGATGCATAAGCGTACTCAATCCTGTCAATTTTTAACTCTCTACCTGAACGAATATCCTCCATTGGGGAATGACATTCAGGACACGCGTACTGTAAACCAATTTGGGGTGAATATTCTTTTTGACAATGATGGCAAAAGGCAATGAGTGGTGTTTCTTGTATGACCAGTTTTGCTTTTTCTAGAAAGGTATTGCGGGTTTGGACTTGGAAAGCAAATTGTAAACTCTCCGGTTCAACACAGGTGAACTGACCAATAATTAAGTGAACCTGAGAAATTTCTGGTTTTTCAGGCTGAGATTCCCACCAATCTTTTACTGTTAAAATCAGTGCCTTTGTCATATCAGTTTCGTGCAAAATTTACCTCCATTCCTCAACTAACTCTGGTTGTGCAGCGGGATGAATATATGCAGGTTTTTCTTTGCGGGGTAATTGACCTGATACAACCAAGTGCGCCATCGTATCACAAATGACTCGTGCCGCCATGAGTGATGTCATATCACTGATGTCGTAAGGCGGTGAAACTTCCACAACTTCCAGTCCACAAACTGGTGCGTTTTGAACAATTTTACCCAACAAGTACAGTGCCTCACGTGGTAATAAACCACCAGGTTCAGGCCAACCTGTCCCAGGAACAAACCCAGCGTCAATGCAGTCGATATCAAAACTGATATAAACGCAATCTGTCCCGTCTAATGCTCTTTCTAAAGCAAAGTTGACAGCTGCATCTAACCCCATTTCAGTGATGTCTGTCACCGTTAAAATATTTGTAGCCCTTTCTCGACATACTTTTACACCTTGACGCGGTACCTGCCAACCTCCAATTCCCAATTGCACTAAGTTTTTTGCCGGTGCATTTTTAATATTGGTAGCGTGAAACCAGGGACAGGTATGCATTCTTTCATCTAGGTCTGTTTCCTGTGTATCCACATGGCGATCAAAGTGAATAATCCCTACTTTTTTATCACCTAAATGACGACAAACACCCCGAACTGTGGGAAAACCAATTGAGTGGTCACCTCCCATAATGATCGGAAATGCCCCAGAACTAAAGATGTGTGCAATACCCTTGGAAATCTGGTCAAAGGACTTTTCATTGTTGGCTGGAATGGTGAAAATGTCACCTACATCACATAGAGTGATCTGCTCGCGCAAGTCTACACCCATTTCAAAGTTGTAAGGAGTGTATAATGCAGAGATACGACGAATTCCTTGGGGACCAAAACGTGTTCCTGGTCGGTAAGTCGTTCCAGAATCGTGTGGTACACCGACAATAGCAACGTCGTATTCACCAACTTTCCGTACATCTTCTAAATATGGCGCTTTCAAAAAAGTATTAATCCCAGCAAAGTGGGGAAGTTCCCCGCGAGAAAAGGTAGAAATTGAGCGGTCACGTATACTTTCTGCTGCTTCTAGACCAAACTCGATTCCTTTTGAAACCTCTTGTTGCCAGCCTGTCAGCGGCAAATTGGCTTCTTTTTCTAGCGCACGTCCTGCTTGGGTAGAAGTTGGCTGGAAATGAGAATTAGGGTCAGTAAACGATTGTTCAGTCATATTTCGGGAAATAGAGTTTCAAGGTTTGCCATGCAAAACTACAGCCCGGGTAAGGCATAACAGATCCGGATCTGTTATGTGTCTCCCGGGCTTTTTTCCCGCCGTGTGGCCAGTTTTTTTAAACTGGGTGCTCCTCTCGGACCAGTCATTTAACTTTAAGTAATGTTAAACCGGAACCCTAGAAGCTATGAATTTTTACCCAATTGCTATTAGTTGTTTTATTGTTTGATTTTTTATACCCAAGTTTATAAATATCAAATGGCTTACACATGAAAAGTATCAAAGGTTACAAAAATCAAAAAGTTTTTCAAGCACCCTCCTCGGATTCTTCCGACAAATTTAGCTCTCATTAGAAAAACCCCACTAGTTTTAGTGGGGTGGGTGTGTCAAACTAACCAAAATTTATCCGTGCAATATATATCTAAGAACACATCATTAGAATAATCTTGAATAGTGAGGAAATTCTGAGGCTCAAGGTATAGAAACCATAGCATTCTTCGTCCTGAATACAACTACTTAGTTATAAGCAAAACCCCACTAAAAATTAGTGGGGTGACTACATCAAATAACCAGCGTGTATTGGTGCAAGTGTATGATTAGCAACACCTCAATAGAGTACTTATGAATTTTGAGGAAATTCTGAGGATTAAAGAGTAAGCTAATACCGTTTTTTCTACTATTATTCCCAATCATGCAAAGGTGCTATACTTTTCGCCACCCAGTCAATCATGATTGGGGGAGCGACTGATATTAAGATGCCGGGATAAACAGCCATTCCCCACTCAGGATGGACTAAGACGCGACATTGGTTATGCACCACTGGATAGTTAAGCAAAGCTTTCACAACTGCTGTATCATTGTGAGGAATTTTTCCTGGACGAGACAGCAAAGGATAACCAGTGCGAGGGTCGATTATGTCTGTCAGATAATTGCGATCGCGTAGATTAAAGGCTAAGTCACAGCCGAATCTCATAAACTTTTCCCGCAATCGGTTTTTTTCTGCCTCTATTTCAGGAGTCATTTCTACTAGCTCATATCGTGATTGCTGTAAAACAATCACCACCCACAAACAAGGCTGATTTTTCCAATCTGGTAATACCCGTTCGCAGTTGGCACAGATATACTGACTGGGAGGATGAACTGAAATCTGAACTGCATGTCCCGTTTTGCCAACCAGATTAATGAGACAGCCTGCAACAGAAGTGTAAACTGGATAGTTCACTTAACCTGATTTGGTTTTTCCTAGTTGTTAAATTCAACTTTTGTTATAGATGATAACTCCTAACGAGACATAAAAATTTGTTTTGGATTTTAAATTTTGAATTTTGAATTTTGAATTTTGAATTTTGTCCCTTGTCTCCCTCCCCCCTTCTCCCCCTCCCCGTGAACTTAGCAAAATTAATCAAGCTTTAACGCGTTGACGGGAACTTCATCCCAAGAATTAACTGTTCGTAATTGTGCCTTCCAACCCCATGCTTTTTGAACCTCAGTCAAGTTTTGTTCAAAAGACTCATGGCAATCTTTGGCTTGAGACTCATTACAACATGCGATACAAGCATGAATCATTCCAGAGGAGTCAATTTGCTCGTTTATCCAAATAGTCATAATAGATTCTCCCCAAAAGTTACAAGTTCTTATGTAGTTTCTAGAATTAGTCTTATTTTAGTACGCAGCTGACCTTCTAACCCATGAAGAAAACGCAGACAAATCTAAAGAATTGAGCCACACCGCGCACGCTTTGTGACGTGGATTCTGGCGCTTAACATCACGTTAACTAGATGAGTGTTGTCTCATTTCTTCTGACTGCTCCATATTTACTAGACATCATTTGACATCGGTCAACATTTCCTGCTTCAACCAAGGCAGTCGGCTGCAACTTGTCCACAGGCGTTAAGTTCGGGGCGAGCCGACCCTACTACACTTATCATCTGGCGCATTTGCTAAATT
>JAJPJF010000003.1 GCA_021324415.1 Nostocales cyanobacterium Centralia_MAG_434 | reverse complement strand
TGTAGGTTTAATTTATTCGGATCATCATCAATAAAGGCAATGGGAGCAAGACCAATGTGAGGATTTCTTTGTATTTCTTGAACTAATGAAACCCCTGCATTGCCAGCACCAACTATCAATACCCGCTCTCGTGGATGAAGGAATTCTGTTTTTTGGCTGACTCTTTCTATAGCTCGAACACTAAAACGTAGCCCCCCAATAAAAATGCAAGAAATCAAGCCGTCAAGAAATGGTAGTGACTTTGGTAGTTGCTTGACATGGAAGAGAGATATGTTGTAGTAAAACGTTTCGAATAATAAACTTTGTACTATTACCTCAACTATTATCAGCATTGCGATAAATGTGAGTTCCTCAATACCGGCATAACGCCAGTAGTGACGATAAAAACCAAAACTCCAAAATATTGTTAGTTTGACAACTAAGAATAGTATTGTGATGATAATTAACTCAAATTTGTATTTTTCTAATACAAGATTGCTATCAGAATGCAAAATCAGAGCTAATAATGGAGTCAGAGATAAAATAATGACATCAAAAATGAAGAAATGCCTATTTCTCAAATGCAAAAGTTTTGTCAATACTTTATTATGTAATTTTTGCCAAAGCCAGTCAGCAACGTAAAATAAGACATTCATAATGTATGCAACAGAAGACCATAGATATAATTGATGAACTTAAATATTCAACCTCAATATGTTTTGCTTGTTAGAATTGCTCATCTATTTTTGAACTTAATAGTGAACCGTTCCTATCTTCTTTAACGAACACTTAAGGAAAAATATTCCAAAATTTCCAAAAAAATTCAGATATTATTGTCATGAGCTATTCTAATACCTTATCTTCAGCTTCTTACATAAAGAGCGAAGCAAACATAATGAATTTACTATGTACTTAGGTGTAAACTCTGAAGTATAAATAGAAAATTAGGTAAGGGTTACTCTTGACGAGTTTTAATAAATCTAATAATTTATTAACTTGTAAGTACTTATCTAAGTATTACATTCCGTATCTTCTATAGCTTGATTAATAATATTTTCTATCTGTAAATCGATTATTTCCCAAACTGTAATAGTAGCATCAACACTCGTAATGTAGCGATTTCTAATAAACTTAATTAGAGGTCTATCGGCATCGTCTAGTAATAAGATTGAGTGTTGAATTTTATAAATCATGATGTAGCTCTCCAATGTAATAACTAGTGTGAAACACAAGATAACAAGAGTTCATCACCTATTATGCTATTTTAAATTTAATTTTAAACATTCATCATTAAATTCTATATCTTGTTTTATTTCAATACTTCATTTAATAGAGAATTTGTAAATTCAATACTTTGTGATCCTCATTCTCTTATTAAATGTATTGAAAGTTTAATTATGCTGGCTATTTTCTTGAATTTTACACTTCATATCTTTAATTTCAAATAATCCTAATGACTCAGCAATGCGCTCTAAAAGTTCTTGCCATCGCTTGGATATTTCTCCCTGGCTAATCCTTAATTCAGTAGACAGTTGAGTTTGTGTTTTACCATCAACTTTTCCTTGCCATAATTCAAGATACTTCCGATTTGGATAGCATTGATCGAGTTGATAAATAACCTCTAGTGATTTGAAAATTAAATCTGCACGCTCTGCTGCTTCTAACATGCTAAATTCATCAGGAATTGTATCTAATAGGGTTACTTCTGTTCCAGATAGATTGGTATTTAAACTCTGGCACTTCCTTAGACTTTCTTTACGAACAAAATCAATAATTGCACATCGAGCTACAGTAACAGCCCAGGGATAAAAATGTTTTACTCCTCCTTGACGAAACTTTCCACTTTGAAAAGCCTGAAAGACCTTTAAATAGCCAGTCTGAACAGCATCTTCCCAGGATAAACCTGTATTCTTAGTATATTTACGAGCAATCTTTTCTAATCTTTGGTGATAGTCTAAACCGATTAGAATATCTTGGTAATCAAACAATAATTCCTGTTGGGCTAGCATAAGCAGGTGAAGGTAATTGAAGAAGACAACAGAGGTGCTCCCAATAAAACAAGTTCCACTGCCAAAGAAGAAAGAGGTCTTTTCCCCCATAGCTCTACTCCCCCTTTCAAGATAGAAGCTTCCGTTTACAAGGGGACTCATACCCAAAGCTGAGCAGGAGCAACTCTATCTTCGTGCTTAGTCGGAGTCTTAAACCCTTGCTCACGAGTTGTTGCTCTTATAGTTTGGGCATTGCGGGAAAATATAAAAAACGGCTTTTAAAATGAGGTAAGCAACAGTAAAAATGACTGTTTTCCTAAATGATTATCATTCTCCGTACAGAGTATTTTATTTATTGGAAGTCACTACTCTTTACATTGATTCTTGATAGGATTCTAAACATTGTTTTTGCAATTTGATGCATGATTTTGATTGCTATGAAAGCTTACTTAATGTCATATATTAGTTATCAATTCTAAAGAAATCATGTCTTTTTTACTATTTTCCGATAATGTACTCAACAAATTTAGTGAAATAACAATTCAGATTTTTCAACATGATAGCAACAACTATAATAGTTCCTTATTTTTGAAATTTAGAATTTGTAAGTGTTGTTTAATATAACATAATTTTTGCGGCTATATTTTTTACAATCTTGTTGATTATGTGTGTCATGAAGAACAATAAATTCTGATATCAGAGAAATTACCTTTGAATTACCAGAACAAGCAATTATGAGAGTAAATCCAACATGGAAGTACTAGGTTTTCCTATCCTTTAACGAACACTCAATGCAAAATATTCCAAAATTGCTAATAAAAATTAGCTATTGTTAATTTTTAAAACTTTTCCATTATAATTAACACCAAAGTAGATTTTTATACTTTTGAATTGAATCTGGCTAATATCAACAAATTTTCACGAAATTGCCTTTGTAATATAAAAATTTTCTATTTCTTTCTCTGTTCTAGCTGATACTCTTAAAAAATCGAGTTTGCTTGGAGATGGAGAACAATATTCTTGTTCAAGATGTAATGAAATCAGCCTATCAAGGTTGTAAAATCACTACTAGATACCTTTTGATTGTATGTCAACACTTTTATGAATGAGACTTTAGCAGTTACATTAGGAGAACTACAAGCACAAATATATTGGTTACATGATGCTCTTGAGTTTGCAGAATTAACTTCAGCAGCAGCTACTATATATATGAAACTTGGTTATACTCAACAGCAGGCAGAAATAGCAGGTAATTTAATTAGTCAGGCTTACCAATTAGCTGATAATGCTGCTTTAGCTCAAAAAGCAGGTGATTTTGACAAAGAAATGCAGTTTTATTATCAAATTAAAGATAAATTAACTGACGTAGAAACCACATTAGGTTATCAAAACAGTATCGCTATACATCAAATGAAATGGTGGATGCATTTTCGCCACAGACAGAAACTACAACTTTTACGACATTTATTTTTACAAAATTTTAAGGCAGTCGGACTCCTCAACTTATTCACTGCTATTAAGATTACATATTTTTTGATGGAAATAAGCCGAGTTCACAAATCGCGTGACATCGAAACTACCAAACGTAATGCTGTACGATACTGGACAGAATTATTGAGAATCAAACCTTCACAATATCCTTATCTTGGTTAAAGACTAGAATTTTGACACTATGTGGTTTGTGTCTAATTAGCATGGCAGGACGCTGAAGTTAATCGAGAAGTATAGGGAGTGGCTGTCGGAACTTGAGATGTTAGGATGACAGCACCTTTAGAGTTCACATACCAACCTTGGGCTGGAAGTGGGAGTTGGGATGTATTCGTTTCCCTGGTGGCGATCGCAGAATTAGGCAGGTGTTGAGCTTGGGTAGGGGAAGACTCAAAACTGAGCAACGCTTCATTGCTCAGTGGCTCATTTGGTCGCGGTGGCAATCCACCACGCCCAGTGATGGTAAACTCACTCTTATGTTGTGCCCTGTCTGCTGGACAAATCTGTGCCACAATTTCTTCTGGTTTGATAATTTCTTGCGGCAAATTGACTGAAGGTTGCTTGTTTTCTGTTTCTGGTGTGTTGACATTAACCACACCATTTAATCCGAGTTGGGAGCTTGCAGTGATCTGACATTCTGGGCAAGTAAATAATCCAGAAGTATTGATTTGAATGTTACCTCCAATTCCCTTAAAAGCATTGGCATTGATTTTGCTACCCTCTAGCAAGACCACATACTCAGCAGGGCTAAAGCCAGTGATCGTAATGTTACCACCATTACCATTTCCGCCTGCTTGTGCTGATATCTGGCTGCCATGGCGCATTTGTAAAGTCTTGGTTTTCAGGAAAATGTTGCCACCTTCACCGGATTGAGTTGCTGCTGTTATGCTCCCTGCTTGATCTAGGGCAATAGAGCGAGCATTGACCCTCACGTTGCCTGCATTTCCTGAACCTTCATTTCTGGCTGAGACTTGAGCACCCATACTCACTAGCAATTGACCAGTGTTAATGGTAACATCATTTGATGCTCCAGTTGGCACAGCAGGCAATCCAAATAGCTGGCGGGTAAATGCATTCTCGATATTTGCTCCAGAACTGACCTGACTGGGAATGGAAGTTCCAGGGACTGTACCTGTGACCTCCACAGATTGCGGTGCATTGATTGTAATGCTTCCTGCT
>JAJPJF010000391.1 GCA_021324415.1 Nostocales cyanobacterium Centralia_MAG_434 | reverse complement strand
TTGAGTATTTACACAGCTAACATCACATACAACACTTCTGGTTTGCAAGGTTTGTCTTTGAGAGTATTGCCAAAACACAAATACCTCTCTAGTCCCTACGAACCAAGATACATTGTCTGGGGCTCATAAAGTTGATCTATCTTGTATTGTAAACTAAATTTACGCAGGTGCAAATGTACTATATATGTCTCTAAGCCTTGCTAAATAATGATTCCAAGTATTCATACTTGAAAGGCTGTACCCATGTAAAGTTTATATTTAAGGGCACATCTAAGGTTTGTGATTGTGAGCGTTAGGAACTAGCGCTTCTATCCTTGGATGGGATGTCAGACTAAAGCCTCCTGGATGCAAAAAATCCACCAAGTCTGAGGCAATCCCCGATGAATTGGGAATCATACACGCTCTTTGAAAGGAGCGTGTGGGTAGTTGTTTACTCTATCCATCTGCAACACTACCAGAGAAATCAGTGCCTTTTTGACAAGGCACTATTAATCAATTGTGACAGCACAGACTGAATAGCTATTAGTTCAGGTGGTGGGTTATTCAAAAAATGTGCAGAGCTATTATCAATTAAGTTATTATAGGCCTTTACCGTGTTAAATAATTGAATTGGATCAACTCGATTATTTGCGAGTTTCATCTTGTTAGCCCTGCTAGTTTTTAGTAAACCACGTAAGTTATTGGTTAATTGCTGAGCTTGATTAACTGTAGGATCACTTTGAACACCACTTAATGCGTTTGTAATTTTCCTACTACCCGCGCTTATTGTTAATGATCCTGATTCTGTTAAGACACTTAGTAAAGTTTGCTGTGTTTTTGAAGGTATGGGGTTTCCTGTAATTGAAGTTAAACTATTTATATTCAGTTGATTAAGTATTTTAAGAGCGCTTTGCTTGATAGCATCCTCAACAGCTAATTTGGCAAATACTACTCGGATACCCTTTCTCCTTCTAGTTTGGGGAGTCAAAGTGCTGTTTGTGATGTTGCTATTTGCACTGCTTATACCCTTAACATCTAATCCATTAAAGGAAAAAGAACCACTTATGATATCGCTAGTTGTGACAATTGCACCAGTAACATCTGACTGGTTACCAGATTGAGCAGAAGCTGAGTGGGGTACTAGGCAAAGCATTAAAGCTGATGTAAAGCTCAAAACTATACGAGATGGTAAGCGTTTAATATTCATCGTTTATTATTGTGGTGTTAATAAATCAAAATGAGTAGCCAAACCCAACTCCTAGAATAAATCTGGCACCATCACCAGCCTTACCAGTAACATCAGCTATAGCCGGGGTAATGACAACTGGAATATTTTGTAATGGAGTAATAGATGTACCTATTGTTAAATCTTGACCAGTCCAGTCTGCAATGAGAGATATTGGTTGAGCTACTCTTAAACCTACGCTGCCAAACACATTCACAGAGTCTATACCTTTTTGGATATCATGTTCTGAGCGAAAACGACCACCTCCTAATCCCAAGGATATAGTGACAGTGCTAAAAGGTTTAGTAACATCATTTTTTAAATTAAAGACCTTACTAACAACACCATAGACACTGCTTCCCGCATCTGGAGAACCAAACTTAGCAGCATTCTCTACCCCAGCAGCAATTGCCAAGCTATTAGGAAACAAATGGTGAAGCTTCAAACTAATACCGCCATTAGTAAAAAAACCTTCTCTAAGGGTGGAAAAGGAAGAAACGGCGACTTCTAAACCTAATGTTTGTCGTTCTCCCAGACCAAACCCAAATACCACACCACCATCATTAGTATTAGTAAAACGTGTCCTCGCTTGATAACTAGCCCCAACGAAAACATTACCGAGATCTGCACCAAAAGCAGTAGGGCTAGCAACAGATGAGCCAGGCACACTGACAATTCCTGATGTGCTAACTACCCTTAATTCTTCTAAAGGTATCAATGAGATATGAAACTGTTGTCGCAAGTTTTCAAGCTTGGGTGTTTGTTGGGCGACGTTTTGGGGTGATTTGTAGCTTGCAATGTAGTGAGTTGCAGTTTCAGCGGTTGTTAGTTCTGGAAGTGTTCCATTTTTGACTAAGGCTTCATAGATAAATGCTGCTACCTCTGCTCGTGTGGCTACCTGATTTGGATTTAGAATATGTAAATTAGGATAATTAACAATTAAGCGATTTTGTAAAGCAGTAGCAACCTGTTTACAAGCATAATGAGGAATTTGAGAAGCATCTCTAAAATAGATATTCGAAACCATTGAGTTTGTCGTACTGACAGAAATATCCAGACCACTAACCAGAGCAATCAAGGCTTGAACGCGTGGGATATTTTGGTCAGGATTAAAGATATTATCAGGATAGCCCTCTAAAAAACCCATTTTATAAGCTGCTTGAATTGCGCTGTTACCCCAATAATTGGTAGGTATATCTACAAATTGAGCACCATTGCGGACAGGAGCTTTCTGAAAAGCTTTTTGGAGCATGCTTGCAAACTGAACACGTGTTACTGGCTCGTCTGGACGGAAAGTGCGATCCGGAAATCCCCGAATAATCCCCCGTGCTATCAAAAGCTCGATGAAACTGTGTGCCCAATTACTTTGGACGTCAGATAGTATCATCGTCTCTTGAGCAACTTGAGATGTCTTTGATGGCAGACTCAGGGTTTCCTGAGCTTTTGTCTTCTCCTGCTGCTGTATTCTTTTGCTCTTTCCTAATTCCCCTACTAGGGAAGAGCTTAACTGACGAGCCTTAGTTTCCAGCAAGTACTGAGATTCAGTGGTTGAATCAGTTTGGAGAGGGGTCGCACTGACAACAAAAGCTGGGCCTACAGGAGGTTCAGCAAGTGGCTTTAGATTTCTTAGAGCAGATGTAGCAGTGTTGCTTAAAGTGGCACAAGCTCTATGACCTAAGTTGCCAAAGATGATCGCAGCTAAAGTATAAAATGTCACTTTCCAAATACTCATGTAGGTAACTCTGTTTTTTAAAGTAATTGTAAATATTTTGGAAATCCGTTCCTTCAAGGTTTTTGCCCTTGCTGCAGTATGTTAACTTTCTCTCGATAAAGGTTTGGAGGGATTATGAAAAATACAGCAATTGTAATATTTAAGAATCTATGCAACACTTATCAATCTTTCGCGCTGCATTTCCCAATTTAGGGTGGTGTATACAATCTGATCCAAATTGTCATATTTAGGTTTCCAACCGAGTATCTTGCGGATCTTATCTGCACTAGCAGTAACACAAGCTGGATCTCCAGTACGACGATCAGTTTCGAGTACAGGGAAATCCACTCCAGAAATTGCCTTTACACGTTCGATAACTTGCCGCACACTGTAGCCTTGCCCATAGCCACAGTTGAGAATTTGACTTTCCTGACCTTGCTCTAAGTAGCGCAAAGCATCTAGGTGTGCTGCTGCCAAGTCTTCAACATGGATATAGTCCCGAATCCCCGTTCCATCTGGTGTCGGAAAATCAGTACCAAAAATTCGTACTCCCGGCTTGCGCTTAAGTGCTGCGTCACAAGCAGTTTTAATCAAGTGGGATACTTCCTGTGACATCTGCCCCAATCTGCCTGCAGAATCTGCACCTGCAACGTTAAAATACCGTAGAATTACGTAGCGCAAGTGAGAGGCCTTCCCGTAGTCAGAAATGAGCCATTCGCACACTAGCTTTGAGCGTCCGTAGGGGTTAATCGGCAGTGTTGGGGCGGACTCTGTTACTGGATTTTCTGTTGGTTGCCCATAGACAGCTGCTGTACTGGAAAAGATAATCTGGTTAACGCCCATTACACTACAGCAACGGAGTAAATTTAAGGTATTGCGGGTGTTGTTAGCATAATAGTCAAGGGGATAGATCATAGATTCTGGCACAATTAGACTGGCGGCAAAGTGAAGCACTGCACTAAATTGATGCTTGGCAAATACTTGGTAAAGACGATCTGTATCTGCTAAATCGGCAATAATCAACTCACCGTACAGCACCGCCGTTGGTGAACCAGTAGAACAATTGTCGTACACCACTACGTCATAACCCGCTTCGCTAAGTTGCCGCACAACGTGGGAGCCAATATAGCCTGCACCGCCAGTCACTAAAACTTTTTTGTTCATCTACCTTTACCTAATAAAACAACTCGAATGGTTTTGAAGGCGATCACTAAATCCAACCAGAAGGAATAATTCTTGATGTAGTAGAGGTCGTAAGCTAGCTTTTCATAGGCATCTTCAACTGATGCGCCGTAAGGATACATCACTTGTGCCCAGCCAGTGATTCCTGGTTTGACTAAATATCGCAAATCATAGTAAGGAATCTCATGTTTAAGCTTGACATCAAACTCTGGTCGCTCTGGACGCGGTCCAATCAGACTCATCTCCCCCCGAAGTACATTAAAAATCTGTGGTAGTTCATCGATTCGGGTCAGGCGCAGCCAGCGTCCTACTCTAGTGATGCGAGGATCGCCCATCTGCGCCCATTGTACCCCTCGCTTTTCGGCATCCTGATACATAGAGCGGAATTTGTAAACCCGAAATGGATGACAGTGCAAACCTGTTCGTACTTGAGTGTAAAACACTGGACCTGGACTATCTAGCTTAATTACTAGTGCTACGAGCAGCATGAGTGGAGAAAGTAGCAAGAGTAACACCCCTGCCAGGATTAGGTCTGCAAACTGTTTTAGCTTCAGACTTATGCTAGTAGATAACAGGTTAAAACCAGTACTAAAAGCTATCCAATTATCTTGTAATAGAGACGAAGGAAGTTTGTACCATAAGGTTTCATAAATATCTAAAAGCATATAAACTGGGATACCTTTGAGTCGCATTTGCATCAACTGCCGTACACATGCATTGGATAAGTCTATTTGAGTGGCTACAACTATCCCCGACCAAGACTGTTGACTCCATGTTGATAAGTCATTGAGACTACCTACATAATTGAGACGACTCTCTGTTAATTGAGTTGGATCTTGACCAGTGTCAGTTAGGACAAACAACCGTCCTAACGAGTTGTAGTCTAGGAAGGTTTGTCCAAATTCGATAGCTGTCTTGCTTGCACCCAGTATCAGCCAACAAGCTTGTTGAGAGTGAGCTCGCACCCACTTGATTACCCACAGACGTGATATCACCGCCCAGATTGTAAATATTCCTAGGCTGAGGAGCAAAATTAAGTGCCCAGCAAGTGGATCTTGCCCCCAAGCACCAGTCAGGTAAAAAATGGATGCGGCGAGCACACCAACGATAACATTGCAGATTAAGATGCGAGATGGAGTCCGCAAACCTGCAATTTGAATATCTGGATAATAAGTGTCTGTCAGATAAAGTCCCATAAGTTCTAGTAGGACAAATACATAAACAAGTGGATTAAACCAATTAGGTAATTGACCCAAATGCAACCATAAAGATAGCTTTAAACAGAAAACTAAGCCAAGAATATCCCAGACCAAAAGCAATACAGACAAGATAGGTTGGATTTGACTTAACTTATTTCCTTCTGTTTTAAAAGAAAAAGTAGTATTCATTAATATTTATTTTCACATTTTCATTAAAGGTTGATTTGCCAGGAAAAGTGACAACAGTAGTATCGAGTAATACTTGCTCTCTTACAAATGGCACTACATTGAGAGATAACTTTGCTCTTTCAACCAGATGTTGAGAGCTGAACAGTTCTTTTTTATTCTTTATGTCGGTCAGAAGCAATGTGTAAATTACTTAAATAATCAAAAACTAGTAGAAATACGTAAGACATTCAGGATAAAAATAGCCGATAAATATATAGATATTATTTTGTGGATTGTAAATCATACTTTCAATTAACGATTGAAGAGCAGCGCCATACGCCATACATAATTATCATTGCTTTCATTACATACACTATAAATTATGCCTTCTCATCAAGAAGACCAAGACTCAATTGATTTCCAACAGTACTGGCTGCTCCTCAAAAGGCGTTGGCTGCTCATTGTGGTTGTCATGGGATCTGTGATTGGACTGACAGGCTTAATCACCTTTATGCAAAAACCGATTTACGAAGCACAAGGCAAGCTACTTTTTAACAAGCAGAATGGTGTCTCTTCCCTCACAGGGTTGAGTGAACAGGTCGGACAATTAAGCGGTGTAACAAGTCTCAGTAATCCCCTGGATACAGAAGCAGAAGTTATTAGCTCAAATGCCATTGTCCAGAAAACGATTTCCCATTTCCAGTTAAAAGATAAGACAGGCAAACCCTTGACAATTAATACGTTTCTCAAACAATTGAAGCTCAGGAGTATCAGGGGTACTGATGTGATGGAGCTTTCTTATCGCAGTATCAATCCTCAACAAGCAACAGCAGTGATCAATTTTTTGATGAGAGATTACCTGGAGAACAATATTCGGGTAAACCGAGCATCAGCGACAGCAGCGCGGGAGTTCTTGAGCAGGCAGTTACCTGATGTAGAGAAAAGAGTTGTAGCAGCAGAAGTTGCATTGCGTCAGTTTAAAGAAGAAAACAATGTTGTCGCTCTAGATGAAGAAGCAAAAACAGGAGTGGAAAGGTTGAATGAGTTATTAAACCAGATAACCAAAGCCCAAGCTGCGTTAGCAGATGTCAAATCTCGCTCTCTAGCTTTGCAAAGTCAGTTGAAATCGAATACACAGCAAGCAATAGCTCTCAATACCTTAAGTCAATCTCATGGTGTGCAGCAAGTGCTAAGCGAGTACCAGAAGGTACAAGACCAGTTAGCTGTAGAGCGTTCCCGCTTTCAGAATACACACCCAACTATTGTCGATCTGATGAGCAGAGAACAAGCTCTCAAAGAGCAGCTGGGACGGCGAGTGGCCACAACCCTTAGCAGTTATCAAGTTGTGCCAGAGCAGAATTTGCAAATTGGAGAACTCAAGCAGACTTTGACTGCTAATTTAGTGCAGTCAGAGGTAGAACAGTTGGGATTGGAGAATCAAATAAGAGTTTTGACGAAGGAATTATCCCTTTTCCACACACGCTTAAAAGATATACCCCGACTACAACAAAGACAGCAACAGCTAGAACGACAGCAGCAAGTGGCACGAGCAACCTATGAACAAATGCTCAAGCGACTGCAAGAAGTTCAAATAGTGCAGAACCAGAATGTTGGTAATGCACGAGTTGTCTCAGAAGCTTTAGTTCCTAAAAAGCCAATTTCCCCGCAAATTGCCTTAAACTTTGCCCTGGGAGGACTTTTGGGAATGGTATTGGCTGTGGGGACAGCTTTTATGCTAGAAAGTGTGGATAAATCCGTGAAGACAGTTGAAGAAGCTAACAAGCTTTTGCGCTATCCTTTGCTCGGTACGATCCCTTTATACACTCAAAAAAGCATAGAAGGTGGAGGACATAATTTAGAACTGCCTGTACTCAACAATCCCTTTTCGTCAGTAAGTGTAGCCTTTGAGATGCTCATAGCTAACTTGGGTTTCACAGTCTCTGATAAAACACTCAAAGTAATTGTGGTGACTAGTTCAATTCCGTCTGAGGGTAAGTCTTATGTTGCGGCTAACTTGGCAGTAGCTACAGCGCAAATGGGTCGTCGAGTTCTGCTGCTGGATGCGGATATGCGTTACCCACGTCAACAGCAAATTTGGGGACTACCCAATATAGCCGGGCTTAGCAATATTCTAGTAAGTCAGACTGAGTTGCAAGCCACTGCTCAAGAAGCACTGATTAACGTGGAGGTGCTAACATCTGGAACAATTCCGCCTAACCCAATAGCTTTACTTGATTCACAGCGGATGGCTTCATTAATTACAGAGGCTAGTAGAGACTATGATTTTATAATTATCGATACTCCACCATTAAGTATATTTGCTGATGCAATGCTCCTGGGCAAACTATCAGATGGGATATTGCTGGTTGTGCGTTCTGGCATGGTGAAATCTACTGTTGCTACTGCTACAAAGATGTTGTTGGAGCAGTCTCAACAGAGGGTTTTGGGAATGGTAGTGAATGGGGAAATCGGAGGAAGTAGCCACGGTTACTACTCCAATTACTACTACAAAAACAACAGCTTTGCCGCAATTAGGAGGCATCAGTCTAAGCTCCTCACCCAGTAAGAATATACACGTAGCAGCAGACAGTTTGCAGCCAAAGAAAGAGTAGATTTGAGTATCATGCTGTGTAAATACAATATTCAAAAATTATTACCATTTAGTCGAAAACTTGGCCGCGAAGCGCGTGCAATTATTGCAAATACAGCTTGGCTTTTCGCTGACCAGATTCTTCGGTTGAGTGTCGGATTAGCTGTGGGCGTTTGGATTGCCCGCTATTTGGGAGCACAGCAGTATGGTCTGTTGAACTACGCTACTGCCTTTGTCGCATTGTTCAGTCCGCTTGCCAGCTTGGGGTTAGACAGCATAGTAGTCCGCTATATTGTGCTTGGTTATGGGGAGCAACAGCAAATTTTAGGGACAGCTTTCTGGCTCAAATTGTTTGGTGGGGTCGTATCTCTTTTGTTAGCAGTTGCCTCCATTTGCTTGTTTCACCATGATGAAAAGCTAACTATCTGGTTAGTAGCAAATTTGTCAGCAGCAGGAATTTTTCTGGCATTTGACACGATCAACCTTTGGTTTCAATCTCAAATGCAGTCAAAATATGCTGTACTTGCAAAAAATATAGCGTTTGTACTTATTGCCTTATTAAAAGTTGCTTTGATCACGATACAGGCACCATTAATTACTTTTGCTTGGATGGCTGTGGCAGAACTCGCATTGGGTGCACTAAGTTTAGTAATTGTTTACAAGATCAAGGGATATTCACTTTGGTTATGGCGTTGGAATTTGCCAATTGCTAAGCTTTTGTTAAAACAGAGTTGGCCTCTGATTTTTTCCAGTTTAGCTGTCATTTTGTACATGAAAATTGATCAAATTATGCTAGGGGAAATGGTTGGGAATAAAGCTGTTGGTATTTACTCGGCTGCATCTCGTATTTCTGAAGTTGGATATTTTATTCCTATGGTTATCGCCTCTTCGATTTCTCCATCAATTTTTGCAGCTAAAGAAATTAATGAAGCTCTCTATTATCGACGAATACAACAATTACTTCGTCTACTAGCTTCGCTTTCTATTGTAATTGCTTTGCCAATGACATTTTTCTCACAAGTAATAATTACGAGTATATTTGGTAAGGAATATGCAGAGGCAGGCCAAGTATTAACAATTCATATTTGGGCGTCTTTATTCGTTTTTATGGGAATTGGCACATCATCCTGGTTTATTGCTGAAGGTTTGACTCATCTTTCTATGTATAGAACTTTGATTGGAGCGATTACTAATATATTGTTAAACCTATTTCTTATTCCTACCTATACTGTAAATGGTGCAGCGATTGCCACTGTAATCTCTTATGCATTGTCTGGATTTTTTGTTCATGCTATTCATACAAAAACTCAGAAAATATTTAGAATTCAAATTAGCTCACTTTTCTTTTTTTTGTAATAATGATTATATGCAAGATTAAAAAAAATAAAGTATGCATTGAGAATAATTAATCTAATTAAACACTTTCAAGGTTATATCAGTTTAAAATAAAAATGATTAATTCAATTTGGAAAAAAATAGTTCCTAAAGATATTATTGCCTCTTTGAAGACTTATCAAATACTAAACTTTAAATATGGTCACCTTCAAACAGTTAAAAGCTGGACATGTGTTGATAGGAAAGGTAACCCAATACCTTGGTACACATACCCATCTATTGAGTATATTAAGCAACTCAATTTTCTTGAAAAAGAAGTGTTTGAATATGGATCAGGATATTCATCAATGTTTTGGGCTGAACGCTGTAAATCTCTAGTATCAGTTGAAGATAATGAGGAATGGTATAACAAAATTAAAACAAAATTGCCAATCAATGTTGATTATTGCTTTACTAAAAATAAAGAAACCTATACTAGGGCAATATTAAATTATAAAAAAAAGTTTGATGTCATAATAATCGATGGTAATTATCGCTATGAATGTGCGGTTATCGCCAGAGATAAACTGAGTGAAACAGGCATGATTATACTTGATAATTCTGATTGGCAAGAAAAGACATCTCATTTTTTACGAGAATCTAATCTCACTGAAGTAGACATGACGGGATTTGGACCAATTAATTCCTATACCTGGACAACCTCATTCTTTTTTTCAAGAAGTTTTAATTTTAGTCCTGCTTGTGGTCACCAACCAGTGCATGGAATTGGTAGTTTGAGGCATAGAGAGTCCTACAATGATAGCTAAAAACCTTTGCACATAGCTAAATATGCTCTTAAATGTATATGTTAATATATATGAAAAGTGAATTGAAAACTATTCTTCGAAAAATATCCGAGTCTTTTGGAAATCCAACATTCTCTAGACCATCTCTAAATAATTTGGATAAAAAACTTGAAAAATATCTAAATTTCAAAAATGGTTACTTTATTGAGGTTGGTGCTAATGATGGATATAGTCAGAGCAATACTTATTATTTGGAGAAATTTTTAGGCTGGCGTGGTATTTTAGTCGAAGCAATTCCTAGTTTGTATGAAAAGTGTAAATATCTAAGAAGAAATTCATTAGTTTATAACTATGCTTTGGTTTCTCAAGAATTTACTAATAGCTTTGTAGAAATGCATTATGCAAATCTTATGTCAGTAGTCGAAGGCGCACTTAAAAATTCAGAATCTCAAAAGGAGCATCTTCAATATGGATTAGAATGCCAAAAAATTGCAGATACTTATACTGTTAAAGTACCTGCTATTGCTCTTGAAACTATATTGAATAAAATCCCTAAAGTCCCTATAATAGATTTTTTATCTTTAGATGTTGAAGGGTATGAGCTTAATGTATTAATGGGGTTAAATATTGAAAAATACCAACCCAGATATATACTAGTTGAAGCAAGATTTTTCGATGAAGTTCATTCGTTTTTAGAACCTTTATACGATCTCGTTGAACAGATGTCTTATCATGATTTTCTTTATCGATTAAAAAGTATCACTCCTAACAATAAGCTAATTGAATAACTACGCAATTGTAAATCTAAACTAAAATTAGCTATATTCTCGGCTCATATCCTCTATGTTCTCTACAGTTTGCTGAAAAAAATTATTTTCTGCTGGTAAGGTCATAAATTCTTAACCAAAAATAATTTGTGTTCAATATTGTATTGTGAAGTTATTCCTAGTGTAAGAATCCAGGAGCAAAGTTGAGAGTAATCCATGAAGCCATATTTAAACTTAAAAATCCATTATTGAGTTTTTATGAAAAGATCACCTATTGCTTTTTTCACTTATAAACGAGCAGAACATACATGGCAATCCCTCGAATCCCTGGCTCACAATGATGGAGCCAAGCAAAGCGAGTTATTCATTTTTTGTGATGGTCCTAAGGGACTAGAAGATCAAGAAGGTGTGAGACAAGTAAGAGAAGTAGTTAAAAGTAAACAGTGGTGTGGAAAAGTGCATATCATTGAACGCAGAGGCAATATGGGATGTGCTAATTCTATTATTAGCGGTGTCACAGAGGTCTGTGAAAAATATGGTACAGTCATTGTGCTTGAAGATGATTTAGTTCTGTCACCTTTCTTCTTAGATTATATGAATAAAGCCCTTGAGCTATATAATGACCATCCTAGAGTTATGGAAATTTCTGGGCATATGTATCCTATTCAGCTAAATGCTGAGACAGATGCCATTTTTCTACCATTTATAACCTCATGGGGATGGGCAACCTGGCAGCGTTCTTGGAAACATTTTGATCCTCATATGCTAGGGTATGAAAGATTAAAAAACAACAAGTTACTTAGATATGCATTTGACTTTAATGACTCATATCCATACTTTAAAATGCTGAATTCAGAAATTGATAGTAAGATAGATACATGGGATATTCGCTGGTATTTAAGTACATTTATGCTTGGAGGACTAACACTTCATCCAGTACAGTCTTTAGTCAAAAATATTGGTTTTGATGGAAGTGGAACTCATTGTATAAAAGAAGAAAAAGATTTTACAATTTATCAAAATAAAATAAATAAATTTCCCCAAGATGTTGTAGAAGATAAGCAAGTAAAATCTCTTATATTTAAATATTTAAGAAAAGAAAAAAATAAAAAATTTTTTAAAATATACAAAAAAATCAACTTAAATTTTAATTAAAAATTAATATATATTTTGATTTTTATTTTTTCGTGTAGTTCTACTTTACTTAAAAAATGAAAGTTTTATCAAAAGTAACTTATGTTATCTATAAAATATCAAAATACATTAAATTTTTGATTAAAATTGGAATACAAATAGAAAGGTATGCAAACTTTTATGAAAATACTATCATGCATCCATCAGTAAAAATTCTAACAGACGCAAAGGTTGAGAATTTAGCTAAAAGCCAAGATTTAATTTCAATTGGAAAAGATTCAGTGATCAGAGGACAGTTAATAGTTTTTCCCCATGGAGGAAAAATAGAAATTGGTGAATCTTGTTATATTGGTGAGAGTACACGTATATGGTCTGCTGATTCAATAAAAATTGGTAATAGAGTTTTTATTTCACATAACGTTAATGTTCATGATACAAATTCACACTCTATTGATCCGGTTTTAAGATATAAACATTTTCAGGCGATAGTGTTAGTAGGTCATCCTAAAACTAACGATTTTGATATACAATCTAAGGCTATTTGTATAGAAGATGATGTATGGATAGGATTCAATTCCACAATTCTTAAAGACGTGAAAATAGGAAAAGGATCTATAGTAGCTGCTTGCTCGGTTGTCACTAAAAATGTTCCAGAGTTTGTTATTGTTGCTGGAAATCCAGCTCAGATTATAAAATACATTAACAAACAAGATTGAATTTTATTTATTCTATTTTTTAATAGTTATTGTAAAAACAAATTAATTGATTTAATACTTATCAAAATTAACTTATCTCTTAGTTTTTTTCAAATTATCATAGTGTGTGGAAATGTTAAAAAACACTTTTTATATGTCAATTAATAAAATGAAAGATTTTATTGATAGAATAGGAAATAGATTTTCTAAAAATATCAAACTTCATCCTTCTTCAAAATTGAATTTTCTCAAACTTCGATTAAAACCGAGATGTTCAGTAGTTATTGAAAAACAAACTCAAGTGCTTGGCTCTTTAATATTTGATAAAGAAAATGCTTCTATTGTGATAGGTAAAAGATCATTTATCACTGGTTCAATTATTGCATCTCAAAATATAGAAATTGGTGACGACGTACTTATTTCATGGGGAACAACAATTGTTGACCATAATTCTCACTCTATCTCTTTTTCACATCGTGAAAAAGATGCTGTTAATTGGATAACTGGAAAAAAGGATTGGACTCATGTAAAAATCGCTCCTGTAAAAATAGCCAACAAAGTTTGGATTGGATTTAACTCGATTATTCTGAAAGGTGTCACTATTGGTGAAGGCGCAGTTATTGGAGCAGGGTCAGTTGTTACAAAAGATGTTCCAGCCTGGACAATTGTTGCTGGTAATCCGGCTCATGTTATTCGGGAAATTTCAGAAAATGAGCGTTAAGCTCCTGTCAATGCTTTTGGATTTTGTTTGTTTACAACCTATGTAATATCACCTTTGTCCAGAGCTTGTAACATTACCGACAAGACCAAAAAAACTAGGCTTCTCAACGATAGATTAGATTTTTAAGGCTAAGTGATTGGAAAGAAAATCAGTTTTTGACCCTGGTGCAAGATCTCAATTGTGAATAAAAAACTTGATAAATATGTTCTAGATCGTCTTTACAGATTTTATTGATCGAACAGTTATGAGTCAGAATAAATCAGTCCTAATTACTGGAGTCTCTGGTTTCATTGGTCGCTATATTGCTCGCTATTTTTATGAGCAAGGTTGGTCTGTCATTGGCATTGACAACTCTCCTGCTGAGAATGCACCCCTGGCGAATTTGTCAGCCTATCATCGCCTTCATCTGCCAGATCCAGCATTGAGTAGTTTACTGCAAAAACACTCTCTACAAGTCTGCATACATTGTGCTGGTCGTGCCTCTGTAGGTTTATCTATTACTGACCCTGTCGCTGATTTTTACGCTAATACAACTCTGACCTTTGAAATTCTCAATGCCTTGCGCATCAATGCTCCTAAATGTCGATTCATCTTTCTATCAAGTGCAGCAGTTTATGGCAACCCAGAGTCATTACCAGTAAACGAAACACAGTCTTTAGCGCCTCTCTCCCCTTATGGTTTTCACAAACAGCAGTGTGAGCAGCTGTGTCTGGAGTTTACAAAAGTATATGAGTTACCAACTACCAGTTTGCGAATTTTTTCTGCCTATGGTCCAGGCTTACGTCGTCAGGTTCTATGGGACATTTGTCAGAAAGCTATTAGTCAAAACAGTGTCATTTTACAAGGCACTGGACAGGAAAGCCGTGATTTCATTCATGCCCTTGATATTGCTAAAGCATTAATGGTAGTGGCAAATTTTGCTCCGATGCAAGGAGAGGTTTATAACCTGGCTTCAGGAACAGAGGTGAGTATTTCTGAATTAGCAAAGATGGTTTTAGATGATTTAGAACATGAGGGTATTCCTCAATTTGATGGTGTTGTCCCAATTGGTACACCTCTTAAGTGGCGAGCTGAAATGTCAAAGTTAACTGCTTTAGGATTTACAGCTTCTGTACCTCTAAAAAAAGGTGTAAAAACATTTGTAAATTGGTGTCGAGCGGAACTTGTAGGATTATGAAAAAATTGCATATTTCTCTTTGGATGGCAGGTAACTCTGGTTGGATGGGAGGTACTATTTATACACAAAATCTAGCCCGTGCAATTACCAGTCTACCCGTAAAAGAAAGAGCTAACATCAAACTAAGTGTAGTTTGTTTTTCATCTAACTTAAACTTGGTTAAACCCATACTTTCCTATGTTGACCAAGTTTATGTTTATGGAAAGCTTTATCTTAAAATTTGTCATACTTTGGCAGAGCGCTTGGTATTGTTACCTGCTCAAATTTTTAATCCTTTGAAGATTGATTTTCTCTACCCAACTTATGTAGGGACAAGATATCCTTACTTATGGGGAAGTTGGATTCCTGATTTCCAACATCACTATTTTCCTGAATTTTTCTCCAAAGAAGAGATTGACAAGCGTAATATCCTTCACAAAAAAATATCTGACTCTGCTCCTGTGATTATCCTGAGTAGCCAGATGGCACAGTCTGACTTTCATCGTCTTTACCCCAAAGCAATAGCACGAACTCAAGTTCTGAACTTTATTAGCTATATTGAGCCAGAATATTTTGAAATTAATCCACAAATTATTCAAGAAAAATATGGACTACCAGATAGTTTTTTTCTAATTAGTAATCAGTTTTGGAAACATAAGAATCATGCTTTAGTTATTGAAGCCTTAGGTATTCTTAAAAAAAGAAAAATTTATCCGACAGTTGTTTTTACTGGTAGTTTTTATAATAAAAAAAATTCTGCGTATTTTAATCAATTAGTATCTAGAATAAAAGAATTAAATCTTAATAAACAAGTACGAATTTTAGGTCTTATTCCTCGTGTTGAGCAAATACAAATTATGAGGAGGTGTTTGGCAGTTATTCAACCTTCTCTATTTGAAGGATGGAGTACTGTTATCGAAGATGCAAGAGCATTAGGTAAGCCAATGTTAATTTCTGATTTTTCAGTTCATTTGGAACAAAATCCACCACAAGCATATTTTTT
>JAJPJF010000198.1 GCA_021324415.1 Nostocales cyanobacterium Centralia_MAG_434 | reverse complement strand
TTGAGTATTTACACAGCTAACATCACATACAACACTTCTGGTTTGCAAGGTTTGTCTTTGAGAGTATTGCCAAAACACAAATACCTCTCTAGTCCCTACGAACCAAGGTGCATTATCTGGGCGCAGTAGAAGCTAGGAGTTAGGAATAACGATATAGCCTGTAGTGCGATCGCCCAGTACTAGGTTTCGTTGTTCACCCCAATACCACCAGTGTGCAGCTACATAAGCACAGATGAGACTATCTAGTTTGTCTTCGGCTGCTTTGAGTGCTGCACCTGTGGTGGGGATGGGGAAAGAGGAGGAGCAAGCGCGTTGTGCAGTTTCTTCCATATTTATGAATAAACTCTCAAAAGTCACATTGAGAGGGGGCTCGAGGGTAGGGAGGATATCGACAATGTAGTTGTAGAGTTTAAGAAGTTCTAGACGCCGCTCATTGAGGCGTCCTTTTTTGTATTTGAGAATACGTTCTAATTGGAATAGATGGACTATGGCAGGATGGGGAAAGACTTCTATTTGATATCTACCAGGTTTTTGCGGTTCGATGGTTGGTGCATGCATAAAACCACGGGATTCGAGTGCTAAACCAAAGTTGACGGTACGTTCAGCAAAGGGGAGATTGAGATTTGCTGGATAGCATCCAGCATGATATTTACCAAAGTATTTGTGGGTGAGTTTGTCGGGTAGACGGCTCCCAGTAGTATTGGGAATGAGGGTCGGCGCGTCTACAGCAATTACACCGGGTCCGTCTGATTGTAACTTATGATCAACCCATGCAAGAATATCTGCAATGTGCTCTTTGCGATCCAGTTCCAGTAGCTTGAGTTGTTGATCTACCCATTCTAAGCAGCATAGTCCACTTGGCTGTGATTTCCACCCTAAATCAACACCAAGAAATTTCATTGGACTATGCATAAATATATAACGTTCACCTATTTCCTCCGGACTAACACAATTCTCTCAAAGGCAAGATGAAAGCTTTAGAGAATTCTATCACTATAACAACATACAGCTGCACCAATTGCTGTTAATGAGTAAGAGCTATTTGTCTAATTTTATCACAGTAATTTCAGTAAAGGTAAGGTGATGAGAAAAGAGGATGAACACCATAATTCAAGAGCGTAAAAAAGCTCCCCTTCCAGTCGCAATCTTACTTTCTACATTGTTAACAGTCCCAGTACTCAGTAGCTGTGGCGGCGGAGGTTCCCGGACTGCATATTCACCCAATGTCAACGATAATGTTGGTAGAACAGTTAGTAATCCTGGTCGCCCTGAAGTGAGAAAAGGACTGTCAAATGGTCAGAAAGTTGCAATTTTAGCGGGGGCAGCGGCACTGTGGTACCTTTACAATAGGCACAAGAATGCTCAGGGAGCAGGTCCAGAAGGTAAGTATTATCGCTCCAAAAATGGAGGTATTTACTACCGAGATGCTCAAGGTCGGCCTCATTTTGTTACACCACCATCTGAAGGAATTCGAGTTCCCGAGTCTGAGGCACAACAATACCGAGATTACCAGGGTTATAACGGGAGCAGTGCAGGTCGTACTCTACCTGCATATTGATCACTCAATACACTGATCGCGTAATAGGGACTGGCGATCCAAAACTCCAATATTAAGATTACGGAAAAGTTCAGCAAGAACTTCAATAGGAGATGTATCATGGTAGGCAATTTTTTCCAAAGAGCAAAGGATTTTATCTTAGGACCGAATGAAGATCAGCAAGACGCTGAATATGGCGATCGCCAGGTACGCCCAGCTAGTGAAGACCCCTATGGTGATCCTGCTGATCAAATGAGCTACGGCAATGTACGCCCAGCTAGTGAAGACCCCTACGGCGATCCTGCTGACCAGGGTTATGGTGATGTACGTCCAGCTAGTGAAGACCCCTATGGCGATCCTGCTGACCAGGGTTATGGTGATGTACGTCCAGCTAGTGAAGACCCCTACGGCGATCCTGCTGACCAGGGTTATGGTGATGTACGTCCAGCTAGTGAAGATCCTTATGGTGATCCTGCTGATCAGGGTTATCGTTAATTTAGGACTGAAGTTGGCTTCTCAACCATTTCCTAAAATTAGGCACATTTCCCAGCTAAAGTACGAGAGATTTCGAAGGCATAGGGTAACTTTTCTGTTCCTTATGCCTTATTCTATTGATAGACAGGATACTTGCTTATTTAGGTATAGACGTTGCAATGAGAGACGTTGCCATGCAACGTCTCTACGTGCTGAAAAAATTCACTTTACAAATATACAACGCCGATGAAAAATTCTGGATTTAAAGCTATCAAAATATATTTAAGAGCTTTAATTATCAGTACATGTGTGGCTAGTGGGAGTGTATTGGCACAAACACTTGCCTTACCAAAAAACCTAATTCAATACAACTCTCCTGAAGGCGAGAAATTATTGATTGAAAGTAAAGCCAAAGAAGATTTTTTTCCCCTCAGTACACAGTTTGTTACCCAAAATAATCAAGCATATTGTGGTGTTGCTAGTAGTGTTATGGTGTTGAATAGCTTGCAAATTCCTGCACCAGAAGCACCCCAATATTCTCCATTTCATGTATTTACGCAAGAAAACTTTTTTAATAATCCTGCAACAAGAAAAGTTTTAGATCCATCCGTGGTTGCTCGTCAAGGTATGACGCTAGATCAACTGGGACAATTACTAGCTACTTATAATGTGAATGTCAAAATTTACCATGCAGCCGACATTAGCCTCAAAGATTTTAGAAAACTAGTATCAGAGGATTTAAAACAACCCAATAATTTTGTTATAGTCAACTACTTACGTAAAGAAATTGGCGAGGAAAAAGGTGGACATATCTCTCCATTAGGAGCATACAATGAGCAAACAGATAGATTCTTAATCTTAGATGTTTCCCGTTACAAATATCCGCCAGTTTGGGTGAAAGCAGCAGACTTATGGAAGGCGATGGCAACAGTAGATACAGCTTCAGGTAAGACAAGAGGATTTGTATTTGTCAGTCGTAATTAGTATTATATCTCTCGTTCCTAGGTGGTATCTGGGAATGAGAGATACACATTTGGTGTGAGTATGTTTAGAGTTCATAAATATAGACAGGTTGCATTCACTGCTTTCTACCTAAGCATTCTATTTTGTAGCCAAGCCGTATCTGCTTCCGTTGTATTACCCCTACGCACCAAAAAAGGGATGGTTGTTTCAGCTAATCCCTTAGCAAGTGAAGCGGGTGTTGCAATGTTACGCAAGGGTGGCAATGCAGTTGATGCAGCAGTTGCAACAGCTTTTGCAATTTCTGTAGTAGAACCTTTTTCTGCAGGAATTGGTGGTGGTGGTTTTTTGCTGTTGCATCAGGCAAAAACAGGCGAAATTAAGGCGCTAGATTTCCGGGAACGTGCACCGCTAAAAGCTACAAAAAATATGTACCTGAATGCTCAAGGTAAAGTGCGTCCCAATGCAAGTATTGATGGATATCTCGCAGTGGCAACACCGGGAACTGTTGCTGGATTGTATGAAGTTCATCATCGTTATGGCAAGCTACCTTGGCAAGACGTGCTAAAACCAGCGATCGCCTTGGCTCAAAATGGCTTTATTCTCAGTCAAAAGCCAACTTGGCGTTCCATAGAAGAATACGAAAAGCGTAGGCAACTTCTGCTGAAGTATCCAGCAGCACAAGCAATTTTTACTCACAATGGAGACTTGTATCAGCCTGGAGAAAAGCTGATACAGCGAGACTTAGCACGGACCTTAATCGAGATTGCCAAAAATCCTCAAAGTTTTTACACCGGAAGTATTGCTCGTGCGATCGCCTCTGACATGGCAAAAAATGGGGGTTTAGTGACTCTAGAAGACCTCAAAGCCTACAAACCCATCTGGCGAACTCCTGTTTGCGGGAGTTTCCGCCAAGCTAAAATTTGCTCCATGCCACCGCCATCATCAGGAGGTATTCACCTATTAGAGATTTTAAATATTATTGGTGACACTGATTTGAAATCCTTGGGATGGCATCATCCTGACGCTTTGCACCTGATAGTAGAAGCCATGAAGATTGCCTATGCAGATCGCTCCCAATATTTAGGCGATCCCGATTTTGTTAAAGTTCCCGTAACACAACTGATCAGTCCTGCTTACGCAAAAAAACGGCGTCAAGAAATCCGTATGGATCGCGCAAGACCCTCAAGTGAAGTCAAGCCAGTAGACCGAAGAACTCTTATGCAGTTCAGTCAAGGCATTTTTCGTCAGGAAATTGGGAATGGTAAGTGGGGAGGAAGCATTGCACTGGCTCCCCGTGACGTCGGCGTCCCCACTCTCCCTGATGAATCTCCCGAAACAAGTCATTTAAATGTTGTGGATGGACAACGAAATGCTGTGAGCCTGACTTTCACAATCAACTATGGCTTTGGTTCTGGGGTTGTGGTGCCAGGAACCGGCATATTGCTTAATGATGAGATGGATGACTTTTCAGCAGCACCGGGTGTCCCCAATGTGTTTGGGCTGGTTGGTGATCAAGCGAATGCGATCGCACCTCGCAAGACCCCCTTATCCAGCATGACCCCAACAATTGTGACCGAAAATGGACACTTGCTCATGACAGTGGGTGCACCTGGTGGTAGTACTATCATCACCCAAGTGCTGCAAGTTATTCTCAACGTATTGGAATACAAAATGGATGTTGGTGCTGCTGTTTCTTTACCCCGCATACATCATCAGTGGTTACCAGACGAGTTAAGAATAGAACCCTTTGGTTTAGATGCTTTGACGATTGCTGAGTTACAACGTCGGGGACACAAAATTAAGCAAACTCAGCCTTGGGGAAATGTGAACGCAATTATGGTGACACCCAATGGAACTTTAGAAGGATCTGCCGATCCGCGCGGTGAAGGCCAGCCTAGAGGTGAGTAGTCTTTGACAGTTAAAGAATGTAGGCGTGTTGGACAAAACCCACTAACGAAGAGTATGACTGTTTGTCCTTACCAAGACCGAACACCACCTAATGGAGAAAACTCCTTTGCCCGTGCACTTGGTATCAAAGTCCAACCCGCTTTTAAAAGTTTTTGGAAAGTTGCCCAACCTTTAGAACCACCTTGTATTTGGTGATCTGGTTCTGCATATTGTGGGCAAGCGGTGTAAGGACGCCAAGGTTCATTCGGTCCAGTTTGCAGATACAAAATTTTCTCTTCACTGCCGTCAGATTTAGATAACCAGCACATTCTTTGATGCACAGCTGACTCCTTTGTGTTTTGACGTAAATGCATAATGACAAATATTTGTCAAGCACAGCCTCACTCTATGGGATAATTTTTTGCTTAACAGTTGTTATTGATGAAGTAAAAGACACATATTAGAAGTTGAGGAAATCACAGTCACAACAATCAACATAGATAGTCATCTTTGTGTTTATCTGATGTTAGCGGTAGTTTTTAATTGAGGGTGTGTCTATGGCTACTTTTTTAGCTAGCTTTGTGCTATGCGGATGGGGCATATAAATTGTCCTCAACAATGCTGCGAATCTCCCTGACTAACTCTATGTAGGCAGAGTCTGACAAAACTGGTTGTGTTGCTAGCAAGTTGATCTCCTCTGCTACATCAATCCATGACTTGCAGCCACCGTATTCAGCACGATAAGGAATTTCTTTAACTTGCGGTAATTTGTAAGTTTTGAGCAGTAGTATGTATAGTGGTTGACGTGGCTTCCATTTTAGGCGATCGCTAATAAAATACTCGTTCCAAATATGGAATGGTAGTAAAGCATTCACAATAGACTCGTCATAGACTCGGAAAATATCAGTGATCTTTGCCCAACTACTAATGCGGACTGTTTCTGGATGCCAGCCAGGTGTGACTGGGTATACGAGATTAGCATACTCAGATTTCAGTAAAAAAGGCTGTTGATGTTCATAGGTTGGGTACAGCAAAATTTCTTCATGGGCTACATGGAAACGTCCACCCCGTTCGTGGATGCCTCCTTTACGTAGAAGCATGATTGTTTTACCAGTTTCTAGGGCATTAATAGCAATTGCCCATTCTTTGAGTGCATGAACGGTTTGATTAAACTCTTCCATAAATACCTAGTTTAACTCTAATAAAATTAGACTCTTAGACCAATAAACTATGAAACTCTCTAAGAAATGAATTTCCAATGATTGGCATGCTATTTCAAGTGTAAGATTGCAATTCTTTGACAATTTTTCTTGATTTAAGAATCAATGATTTTCTATCTAGTGACAGGTGGAAAAGTATACTTTAATTTATTAGACTAAAATTTATTATATACAAAAAAATATTCTACATTTTTCTAGATATAAGTAGGTATACTTAATGTTGTGGGTTTATGGCTCTTGTACTGAGTCCCCTCGAGACTAACTAAGAATTAATTTTATTGACTTATTCTATATTTATTGTTATCAACTTAAGACAATCGTCAACTAGTAATATAACAAATCTGCCAAAACAACTAGATGGGAAGACCCATAAACATGGGACCCTAGGTCAAGAAGACAGTTCAAGAAAACATTATCTTTAGTCAGGATTTCATTATGGAAAAGCGACGCTTAGGCAAATCAGATGTAGAAATCACACCCATTCTTATGGGAACTTGGCAAGCAGGTAAAAAAATGTGGGTAGGAATTGAGGATGCTGATTCGATTAATGCAATCCGATCTGCCTTTGAAGCTGGTATCACTACGATTGATACTGCTGAAATCTATGGTGATGGACATTCAGAGCAAATTGTTGCTGAAGCTTTATCTGATGTGCGCGATTCCGTAGAGTACGCTACCAAAGTTTTCCCCAATCATCTGAAGTACAATCAAGTCATAGAAGCTTGCGACCGCTCCCTAAAAAATCTCAAAACTGACCGCATCGATCTTTACCAAATTCATTGGCCCTCTGGTGCATTCAACACTGAAATTGTCCCGATTGAAGAGACAATGAACGCTTTAAATCATCTCAAAGAGCAAGGTAAAATACGGGCAATAGGGGTTTCCAATTTTTCCCGTGCTCAATTGGAACAAGCAGCACAATATGGACGTATTGACAGCTTGCAACCCCCCTATTCTCTATTCTGGCGACAGGTAGAAAAGGATGCAATGCCATATTGTATCGAAAACCAAATTTCCATCCTTGCTTATTCACCTCTTGCTCAGGGATTGTTAACAGGGAAATTTGGCCCAGATCATAAATTTGATCCACAAGATAATCGTGCTAAGAATAAGTTGTTTCAGGGAGAAAACTACCAACGTGCTCAAAAAGCATTAGAAAAATTGCAGCCGATTGCTGATCGCCACCACTGTACCCTCGCCCAATTGGCATTGGCATGGTTAATAGCCCAACCCCAAACTCAGGCGATCGCTGGTGCGCGTTATCCTGAACAAGTGATCGCAAACGCACAAGCTGCTTCTGTTCAACTTTCTGCTGCTGAACTACAAGAAATTGATGCTATTGGTCGTATTGTCACTGACCATCTAGATAATGGTCCAGTCATGTGGAATTTTTGATCTAACCGCTGAGCTTATTGAGAAATTCTACAACTTGTAAATATCAGTAAACAAACGCTTGCGGCTCCCGATTGAGGTGATATCTTAAAAAAGTAGGACATCAAAGAAAGTAATTAACCAAACAAGGGCGATTGACCCGATGTCCCCTGTCATCAGCCCAAGCGAACATCAGCATAGTGGTATTGAGTGGCACAGCGCTGAAACTAGTAGGCGAAGCCAAACCCCAAAGTGGAAAAACGTGAATATGCTGGGTTTGTTAGTCGTTCTGTCCACCTTAGTTGTTGACTCTTTCGATTTCTTAACGGTAAATATTTGAACATTAGTAAATCTGATAAACCTGGTCACCTTTGACCAGGTTTTCACATATCAAGCTGTAATAGATAGCACCCAATTACGTAGCAGTGAATTTACTTGCTCTGGTACTTCATCATGAGGACAATGACCTGCCGTTAGAAAATGTTCTGTCAACTGAGGATAATATTGTTGAAACTTCTTAGAACGTTCTCTCGCATTCATCCAAGGGTCAGCTTCTCCCCACAGTAGCAGCAGAGGACAAGTTAACAGGCTAAGCAGCACATCTACCTTTTCTCCCTGGGGAGTACTAAACACAGAACAAAACACATCAAAAGCACCTGAATCGCAAGCAGGGCGATAAATGTCTTTGACCAGTTGAGCGGTAACTGCACTTTTGTCAAGATAAACTTTTTCTAAAGTTTGGCGAATCACCCAAGGTTGTTTGATGTACTGGAACAACAGAAAACGTGCCCAAGGTTGCTGAAAAATTAATTTAACAATGTCACCTAATAGTTTTTGCAATTGTTGACTTGGCGCAGGAGCCTGAATTTGTGTTTGTAAAGCTTCCGGCTCTATAGATGGCTGATTTTCACTGAATGGACCAGCACTGTTAAGTAATACTAACCCTGCTGCTGCATCAGCTTTCTGTGCTGCAACACACAAACTGGCGTAACCTCCGAGAGAATTGCCTGCCAATACAGCCTTTTGATTAACCACTTTAGTGATAAAGTCGTATAGTTGGTCACGCCACAGGTCACCGCCATACTCTAATTTAGGCTTTGCTGAGCGTCCGAATCCTAAAAGGTCGATCGCAAATACTTCAAAATCATCACATAAGCCTGTGATGTTCTTTCGCCAATGGTCTGTGGATGCACCAAATCCATGTACCAATAGCAAAGGAGGACGCTGAGATTGTTTCTCTCCTGCCTTCACATAGTAGATGCTGTGCCCTCGCCACTGCCAATACTTCCCAGAAATTGGGGTTCTAGAGAAGGCTGTCGTTGCCTGCATAATCCTGCGAAATGTTAAGTAACCTTAATAATTCTAACGAATGTCCTTTGTTATTTGTACCTAATGACCAATGGCCCATAACTCATGACAAACAATAAACAATTGATTACTGGAACAACTAAACTCTTGGGTGTGATTGGATACCCAGTAAAACACTCACTTTCACCAGTGATGCATAATGCAGTGCTAGCTCAGCTAGGGTTAGATTATGTCTATCTCCCTTTCCCGATAGAACCACAGAATTTATCAATTGCTATTCAAGGTTTCGGCGCTATTAACGTTGAAGGTTTTAGCGTCACAATTCCTCACAAGCAGGCGATATTGCCTTTGCTATCAGAAATAGAGCCAATTGCTCAAGCTGTGGGAGCTGTCAATACTGTTAGCCGCAAAGACAATAAATGGGTAGGGACTAATACAGATGTAGAAGGATTTCTCGCGCCGTTGCAAGCAACATATAACCAAGATTGGAGCCAGAAAGTTGTAGTGATTTTGGGCAATGGTGGTGCAGCAAGAGCCGTTGTGGCGGGTTGTACGCAGTTAGGTTTTGCTGAAATTCATGTGGTTGGGCGCAATATACAGAATTTACAACAATTTCGCAGTAGTTGGGATAACTCACCGTTAGCAGTGGACATACACATTCACACTTGGGACTCGTTACCAAAGTTGATTGCACAGGCAAATCTTCTAGTCAACACAACTCCTATCGGTATGCACCCTAACATTGGAGAGTCACCGTTGAGTTTAGAAGATATGGCAAAGCTACCACCAACTGCGATCGCATACGATTTAATATACATTCCCAAGCCTACGAAGTTTTTGCAACAAGCACAGCATGTTGGTGCAATCGCAATTGATGGACTGGAAATGCTAGTCCAACAAGGTGCAGCAGCATTAAAAATCTGGTTGCAACAGCAAACAATTCCTGTAGACGTAATGGGTCAAGCACTACGTGCCAAATTAGGAATTAACTCGTGAACTACCTACACCGCCCTTGCGGGTCGGTGTAGGCTTCTAGTGTTCGATAGAACTTCTAGAACTTCCTTCGCGGTACTTGCGGTGAGAGAATCACCTTTGATTTTCCCGCTACGGCGGTTTATAGTCGGGAACAGTCCCAGCCCGACTCGTTTTATATTAATCGCGGCATTGATATCGCGGTCAACATAAATCCATTCAATAGGGTCATAGTAAACCCGCAGATCGCAACCAGTGAACACGATTTCATCTCGATAAGAGAGTAATTGCGATGTATGTGCAGGGTTGACCTTCACCACGACTGCCCCAGCTTTTGCGGCTATGTATTTCAGTGTGGTGAAGAATTGACCAAATGCAGCATCCAGCCAAGACTTGTTTAAGCCCGACTTAGCCGATTGCCCGTTAGGCAAGTATGTTCCGTTCTCATCCTGTTTAGCTTTATTGCGTTTTGACAGTGCTTTGAGATTGAGATCTTCGTGGTAAAAAACCTTTTTGTTAGTGCGGACTAGGGCGTGTGCAGTTTTGTAGGCGTGGTCAGCACGTGCCCTAGCAATACGTTGATGTTCTTTTGCTTCTCGTTTTGCTAACTTACGCCGACGATTAGAACCTTTACGACGTGCTGATTTGCGCTTTGAAACTTGTGCTAGACGCTTTTCGGATTTGCGGAAAGATTTGAGGGAGGGAAGCTTCTCTCCTTGTGATGTAGCTAGGTAATCATCTTCGTGTAATACCGCATCCAACCCAAGCGAATTATCCCAACTCGGAGTAATATCATCCGGGTTAAATGTTGGCACGGTTGGATCTTCAATTGCAATTGTGGTATACCACCCGTCCGCCTTTTTGGTCAACAAGATATTTTTGAGGACGAATCCATCGGGCAGTGGTCGGTGTAGTCTGATTTTCAGCCAACCTTTGAGTTTTGCAATTGAGATGAATAGCCAGTCTTTCTCTATCCGTTCAATTGTGACTGCTTGTCCCTCTATCTTCAGTGTTCGATAACGTGCCGCATTCTTAAAGCGTGGCTTGCCACTCCGCTTCCCATTGCTGTCGCCTTGGATATAACGGTTAAATGCCAACTCCGCACGTTTGGAAACATCTTGCAGTGTCTGTGATGGCACACGCGATAAATCTAGTAGTTCACCAGAATGTTGCACCAATACCAAATCTTTTTTGAGTTCTGGTAATTGTTTCTTTTGGGAATAGTAGTCTGGATTGTTGCGCAGTATCGGCAATGAGCAAGATAGTGGACAAGCGTTAACAGCACAACGATTGTTTTCCCACCAATCGAAACGCTCCCCCAATTGCCGATTAAACCAATATTGTGCAATTCGTAACCAATCGTTTAATTCTAGTTTTTGATTAGTAGTTGGATAGCCTCGATATTGATAGTTAAGCAGCAATTGAATCACTCCTTGGGTTGCACTGTTACTAATTTAGACTACACTGATTATAACAGAGTTCCCGAAATAATGAATGAAAAACGATTTCGTTTCCAAAGGTCGATCTGTCAGTGACTTAAAAATCCATCTGGTCTTAACAACCAAGTATCGTCGTAAAGTTATTACATCCGAGATGCTGGGTCGATTACACAGCATTTTTGAAGACTTGCTGATCAAATGGGATTGCAAACTTGTTGAATTTAATGGCGAATCCGACCATGTACACGCACTGCTCCAATTTCATCCTGACTTGCAATTAAGTACATTGGTTGGCAATATTAAATCAACGACATCTCGTAGAATGCGGCAAGAATTTGCGGAGCATTTGGCTCATTTCTACACCAAAGACGTTTTTTGGAATGGGTCGTACTTTGTTGCCAGCTGTGGTGGCGTTACTATCACGGCTTTGAAAAAGTACATTGAACTGCAAGATAGTCCGGAGATAGACAAACAAAGCGCTGTCCCCACTCCCGAATCAATCGACGATTAATATTGGTCGGGGAACGCGCTTTGTTTGTCCGCGATTCATCTCACGCTGCCCTTCGGGTCAGACGTGCGGCTTCTCGCGTGGCTAGCTAACTTGTTACCGTTGCAGTTTGCGCCAATTATACTGATTCCATTCATAGATTCCTTGAATTTCGTACTCGGCACCATTTTGGAAGCGGATGATGCAGTTGGTAGAGGAACAATCATCATTATTAATCTCATCAATCCGAATGACAGTGCAAAGAAACCATTCGGGTTGACAAGGTCCATTTTCTTGTACCCACTCCCATAGAGCATTGCAAACTTCTATCTGATCGCCTTCTTTGAGATTGTGTATGGTCTCAAGAGAATACTTATCAAAGTGATATGTCTCGAGCCGATTTAGCCACTGCAAACCATAACGCTTGCGGATAAATTCCACTGAACCAGAGTCATTTTGATGAAGCCAGTCATTTAACAGTTGTGCTTTCCATGAGCGTTTTTGTTCTTCTTGTGTTGTGACAAACTGTAAAAATGCTTGCAATTCTTCAGATGTCAGATCGTCTAAAGGATTGTTGTTGTCTGAAAAACCAGAATGGGAGTTTCCTTTAATTTTCTCGATCACTTGCAGTAGTATTTCCTTCTGCGTATCAGTGAGAGGGCAGCTTGCTGCATCACAACGATAAAAGGCTGCTTGCAGAGCTACTTCAATCTCATCTGGACTCATAAGCTATATAGCGATTGAGAGGTTGATTTTTTTATTATTACAAAACTTAAAAAGGACTTACCAACCCTCTCGGGTATTAATTTTCAAGGTATGCTGAGATTAAAATTGATTTATAAGCAATTCTTCTTTGGTCTTTATGATACGATTGCCTTCACTCACGGTTATTTTCGTTTCTTGTATGATCGGAATCTTATCGTGCGTGTTTACTCCCCCAGCGGTAGCACTAACACAGATTAAATTATCTAATCTTTCCTATCAAGAATGTCCACCAGAACTGGCACAAGGAGCTGTAACGAGTGGTGGTACGACAATGGCAGCAAACTGCTTCCTGATAAGTGGCAAGGCTGAAAATGCCACCAACAAAACGGTTTATGATGCTGATATTTTTGGGCGTATCTATGATGCTAATAATAACTCAGTCTTGCAAAATCGTACCCGTTTAGGTTCTATTGAGAAAATACCACCAGGTGTTAGTGATTTTGAATTGAGAATTTCCGTTCCAGCAAATCAACCTACCCCTCTTAAACTAAAGCAATTTAAAGCAGCAGGCTTTAGCGCCCAAATTCGTAGGTAAGGCGAGCAGTTATCAGTTATCAGTTATCAGTTTCATTACGGGGTCTAAGTTCCTTCCCAAAATATCTGATAACTGTTTACTATTTACTGATAACTGTTTACCGTTTACTGCTATTATCAAAGCCCTGGGATCAATGCCATGTGAGCTAGTCTGGCAAGAAAATCCCCAGCTATTTGGAGTACTAGGAAGGCTAATATAGGGGAAAAATCTATACCTCCTAATGGGGGAATGATAGAACGGAACAGATTTAAATAAGGATCGGAGATTTGAGCTAGAGCAGCAAATGGTTGATTATACCAGTTGATGCTAGGGAACCATGTTAAGAGCACTCTAATAATGAGCAGAGTGCTATAAATCTGTACGAACGTAAGCAGTGTAGTAATGAGTAAATTCATGGATGAATAGTTTCCTACTAAGAATCAACAGCGTTCTTATCATTGATTTTAATTGAGCGGCTGTCATGACGCACACATATAGGGAACAGTTATCAGCAAACATTTATCAGGACAACTCATCAGTTAACTGATAATTGATAACTGTTCACTAATTCAGCGCAGATCATCACGCATGGAAGGGTGCTCATTCATGTCGTTACCGGAATTGCCATTCACATTCCCTAACTGTTGCCTGACTTCATCTATTGTGGCATTCAGTTGGGCTATTTTATCTTCTAGCGATCGCCGTGCCATTTCCATTTCCATGCTTTCACTTTCAGCGGCTCTCATTTGACGCCTTCTTAAGTTAGACGCTTTTTTTGGTTCTGCTAAGTTACCATTCATTTGATGCTCTTGTTCTGCTTCTAGCTCTGGTTCTCGTCGAGAAGCAACAATTGTACCCACGATCCCACCAACTATACTGCCGAAAATAGCTCCGGCGAAAAAACCACTGGCAAAACCATCACGCTGACTCATATGTTCACCACCATTATGAAATGTTGCATATGTTTGGCTTGTAAATAAGTTACTTTCTCTCCTAGCTGCATACTAACTTAAGTCCCAAAGATGCGATCGCCTGCATCTCCTAATCCCGGTACAATAAATCCCTGACTATTTACTGTTTCGTCGATAGTTGCAGCGTAAACAATTAAACCTGGATAAGCCACGCTGAGTTTTTGTAAAGCTGGAGGAGCGGTGACTACACAAACAATTCGTGTGAGAGATGGGTCAACACCCCGTTGTGTCAATTCTGCCATTGCAGCCATGATAGATCCTCCTGTTGCCATCATTGGATCGGTCACTAAGACTCGTGTTTGGGGATCAAATTTTTCTGGCAATTTATTCAGGTAACACGACGGTTGCAATGTTTTTTCATCTCGCTCTAAGCCAAGGTGATAAATCGATGCTAAAGGCAACAAAGTCTGGGCTCCCTCCAGTAATCCTAATCCAGCGCGTAGAATCGGCACCACTGCCACTGGGATATTCGGATCAATTAAAGTTGCAGGACAGGAGTCTAAAGGACTTTGAACAGTCGTTTCTTGAGTTGGCAACCACTCTCGAGCCGCTTCATAAGTCAACCAACGTCCCAACTCTGTTATGGCACTGCGAAACAATACTGGAGGTGTGGCTGCATCACGGGCAACTGCTAGCCAGTGCTTGATTAGGGGATGAGATGGAACATAAACACGCAGTTGTAGCGTCATAGACGGAAACAGACGTTTTTCTATTGTATAGCGATTGAAACCTCATGATACTCTGTCCTGCGTGCGGCTGACAGCCATGATTGGTACAATCAGATCTTATTGAAAATTTTTTGCATTAATAGTTGACACTCATTCTCAATCAAAGTTATATTATCAATCAGTGTTCTCCTCTCTTTAAGGATCGGCAGACGGGATTGGCCAGCAGCAGCAGGCTTGTCCCTCTTTTTTTGGGGAGTGAGGTAGTATCTGTTATTTGGATGTTTAGACAAAGAGAAACGCTACGCTTTATATTCATAAAGATCTAACTTCATGCCTCCCACTCCCCATGCTCCCCACTCCCTCTTTCGATGTAATCGTTATTGGCTCCGGTATCGGTGGTTTAGTCACGGCAACACAACTAGCGGCGAAAGGTGCTAGTGTGCTGGTGCTTGAGAGGTATTTGATTCCAGGTGGTAGTGCTGGTTATTTTGAACGTCAAGGCTATCGATTTGATGTTGGGGCGTCAATGATTTTTGGGTTTGGACACAATGGCACTACTAACTTACTCACGCGGGCGCTCAATGCTGTCAATGTCCAGCTAGAGACAATTCCTGATCCCGTCCAAATTCACTATCATCTGCCCGATGGCTTGGACATCAAAGTGGACCGAGTTTATGAAAGATTTTTGCAAAATCTTACTGCTTATTTTCCGCATGAAAGCAAAGGTGTTCGTCAATTTTATGACGAATGCTGGAAAGTGTTCAATTGCTTGAACAGCATGGATTTACTGTCACTAGAAGAACCTCGGTACTTGGTTCGGGTATTTTTTCAGCACATGACTTCGTGTCTGGGTTTAGTCAAATATCTACCTCAAAATGCTGGAGATGTCGCGCGACGCTACATCAAAGATCCTCAGTTGTTGAAATTTATTGATATGGAATGTTATTGCTGGTCGGTAGTACCAGCGCAGATGACACCAATGATTAATGCTGGCATGGTGTTTTCTGATAGGCACTATGGAGGAGTTAACTATCCTAAAGGTGGAGTGGGACAAATCGCCCAAAAACTTGTGGAGGGCCTAATTTTAGCTGGTGGGAAGATTCAGTATCAAGCAAGGGTTACAGAAATTCTCACAGAAAATGGGAAAGCAGTAGGTGTACGGCTAGCTAATAACAAAATCTATCTTGCCAAACGCATTGTGTCCAATGCTACACGTTGGGATACATTTGAGAAATTATTACAACAAAAAAAACTCCCATCTAATGAGAGGATTTGGCAACAAAGATACCAAAAGTCACCCAGTTTTCTCAGTTTACATATGGGGGTAAAGAAGGAAGTATTGCCTCAAGGAACCGAGTGTCATCACATTTTGCTAGACCACTGGGAGCAGATGTCAGCATCAGGAGGGACAGTTTTTGTATCAATTCCTACATTATTAGACCCAAGTCTAGCACCTGTTGGGTATCATATCATTCACGCGTTTACACCTCACTGGTTAGCAGATTGGCAACAACTTTCTTCGAGTGAGTACAAAGCAAAGAAAGAAGCGGCTGCATGGGGAATTATAAATCGCCTAGAAAAGATCTTTCCTGGTTTGGATGAAGGGTTGGACTATTTGGAAGTGGGAACACCAAGAACGCATCGCCGCTTTTTAGGTCGAGATGATGGCACTTATGGTCCTATACCTCGGCGCAAATTGCGCGGATTGTTAGGGATGCCATTTAATAGAACTGCGATTAAGGGACTATATTGTGTGGGAGACAGTACATTTCCAGGTCAGGGTTTAAATGCAGTCGCATTTTCTGGGTTTGCCTGCGCCCATCGGATTGCCGTTGATTTGGGCTTTTGAGATCTGATTCTCCAAAAATGATGCGATCGCCTGAGGATGAATATTCTTGTATTCTTTATTCCCAATTTGCAAAATATAATTGGGGGCACTTTTGCAACATTTTAAACAGCCAGTGCTGTACTCAATTATGACCCGGTCTTGCAAATTGCGATCGCGTAAAATCTTTTGTAACTCCAGTAATAAGCCTTTTCCACCTCGCTTGAGGCAACCAGACTTTTGACACAAAATAATTTTAGCCTTGGGCTTATCAACAGATGCTTCTGAGGAAAGCCTGTCTTGAGATACTTGAGAACTGATATTTGTTAATTGATTATGTTCAATTAAAGTTTGTTGCTGTAGTAGTGTATTTTGAGTTGGGCAAACACCAACTTTTGTCACTTCATAGGCTTTAAGTTTAGGACTAACACCAGAAACACGAATCTGCTCACCAGGTTCTAAAGATAAACTTAGAGGCAGACGCAACTTCTTAGGAATTTTTATTTGTATATCTCCTGAATCCGTTGCTAGTCGCAAGTATTTAAATTTTCCAGTGATATCACTAATGAAACCCTGGAATTTTCCTTCAATACTAAATTCTGATAGGGTTAAGTTTTTATTATTCATTTTTATTTAACTAGAGGAGTAGGGATTAGGGGCATAGGGAGTGGGAAAAAGGAGCATAGGAGCACCAGGAGAAAAACCTTGTTAAGTTTAACTTTCTTAATTTTGAATTTTGAATTTTGAATTGGTATAACTCCTAATTCTCCACTCCCTACTCCCTCTAAGCAAGCCGTTTAGCTTCTACAGTCTGAGGTAAATCTACCAATTCAGGCAAATTAGAGAATGCTAATTCCCAGCCATTTGCCAAAGTCAAAATTTTGCCTTCATCTCCTTCTGTTTGCTTAACTACTTCTTCCTCCAGGTCTTTTTTAGCAACGTAAACAACTAAATTTCCAGCGGCATTTTGACGCAGCATGACTTTCATTGAAGGATTCCTATTTCTAAATGATAAGATAAATTTATTAGAGAAACTTTTTAGTCCACTTTATTTTGAGTTGACGTAGTTTGCACTTCCTCTGTCACAAGTTCTAGTTCTTTTTTTCGACAACCCACAATAAATCCTGTGTGTAAAAAATGTACCGCATAGATATAGGAACTCTGTAAAAACGTACCTATACTTACAACGTAGCCGATATCTCCCTTTTTAGCCAAATAAGCTCCTATCTCTTGACCAGGAAAAGTACCATCATTCTTGATCATTTTACGAACACGGACTTTATCACCAATCTCAAAGGCAGGAGGCTGGTTAAGCTCTAACTCATCTAATTGCATGGGAATACCTTTGCTCTTGTACCAATTTCAATAGTTCTTGTGTTGTTAGACTACGTTTTTTCTGCGTCGATTGCTGTCGCACAGCTTGCAAAACAGATGTGGTTTCTTCCGGGTTTAACATAATACCGTACTGCTCTAGTAAGTTAGATACCAAATGCCGACCTGAATGCTTACCCACCACTAAACGCCTCTCCCAACCCACTTCTTCAGGTGCAAATGGCTCGTAGGTGATGGGGTTTTGCATCACACCATGAGCATGAATACCAGCTTCATGAGCAAAGGTGTTTTCTCCAACAATTGCCTTCCAAGGTGGTACATTGCAGCCTGCTGCAGACGCCACAAGTCTAGACAGTTCCAATAACTGAGGAGTTTCAAGACCTACATTGACACCATAGATATGCTTGAGCGCCATGACAACTTCTTCTAAAGCTGCATTTCCAGCTCTTTCTCCTAACCCATTGACTGTTGTATTGACAGATAATGCTCCCGCTTTGATACCAGCAAGAGCATTAGCTGTTGCTAAACCAAAATCATTATGGGTATGGACTTCTACAGGAATCAACAAAGCCATCACCAAACGCTTGACTTTTGTGTAAGTCGAGAAGGGATCAAGAATACCTACCGTGTCACAAAAGCGAAACCGTGATGCACCCCATTCTTCAGCATGAAGTGCTACATCTAGAAGAAAGCTTTCATCAGCTCTTGAAGAATCTTCTCCCCCAACTGCTACCCAAAGACCTTGATCTAAGGCGAAACTGATACTGTCTTTGAGCTGTTGTAAGGTGACTCGCCACTGACCATGAAATTTAGTGGCAATTTGGATTCCAGAAACAGGAACAGCAATATGCACACGCTTGAGACCACAAGCTATTGAAGCTTGAATATCTGAGATCACAGCGCGGTTCCAGCCTAGCAATTTAGCTTGCAAGCCTAACTCAGAGATGGCTGAAATCGCTCGTGTTTCTTCCTCGCCCATTGCCGGAATCCCGACTTCTAGCTCGTGGACTCCAATTTTATCGAGAAATTTAGCGATCGCAACTTTTTCGTCGAAATTGAATGCAACACCAGCTGCTTGCTCACCGTCACGCAGTGTAGTGTCATTTATCAGAATTTGATTCATATCTAAAATACCTCTTAGTAAAGTTATGAGTCAAGACGCTCAATTTTGCGTCTATACATTAGCTGAATCAAAACTCCTTCCTCAGCACTCAAAACTTAAAAATACTAATTTCTAACTCTTGATTTTCTGGGATAACCAATAATTAATTTGTATGGTGTTAGACCAGATAATGTCTAAATGTACAAATTAATGATTAATATTTGTTGTTGATTTTTTCTATCAATAAATAGCTAATACATAGATTAACTATTCCCAAGAGAATTAATACACTGAGTCCTGCAATGAATGTAGTAATCATAATTGATACTCTTCTATATTTTAATGATGTGAAGAAGATGCAAATATTTGTGACTAATCTTGATTTTCTAACCAATCAAAAATTTGCTCTAGCTGTTCTATTGAGACTAATCCATATTGCCAAAGAAGCATTGGTAATGGAGCTTTCTCTGACTCATATTTCCTCCATGCCACAGCAATATCTCCAAGTGAAAGTTCAAGCTCATTTTGCAAAAACTTGAGCAATTTTCTATCACTGCGGTGAACTACCATACAAAAAGATTCAAAAGATTTATGACAAAAATATGTGGAATTCGCTCATCCAAAATGCCTAAAGTTCATGAGGGAAAGAACTGCTGAGGCTGAAAGCATTCTAAGAGGACGGCGAAAGGTGCCAACACTGCTCTAACCAATCGATTAATTCTTGGCGACTTGCCATAAATTGCAATACGGTACTACGAACAAGAACTGCCATAAGATAATTGTTCACTTGCACTCGCAAAGAACCATCAGCTAAACACCAACAAGGAATCATCAACTCTTGCAAGCGGTGATAGATTCGCCAGCGATCACTCAATGGAATTTGCAAAATATGTTCGACCACTGTTTCAGAACTAGAGGGTTGCAACATAGTTAACGTTCCTTTTTTGTATGGGTGTGGGGATGTGAAAATGTATGGATGCATGCACCCTTATCTTCTAATTCCCTGACACTCAGCCTCTTGTAGAGGCTTTATTACCAGTTCTTTTTCCTGTGTTTGACTTTTAAGAGTTTGCAGCTGTTGTTCGAGTTGCTCAATACGTTCCACTAAAGAACGCATCACAGTAGCTTCTATATCAGGGAGTTTACCGTGTTCTAAAGGCGAGAGTTGTCCTTGTTGTTTATGAGAAATATTGCGACCAGGAATTCCCACCACAGTCGAATCTGAAGGGACATCTCGCAACACAACCGAACCTGCACCAATGCGGACGCGATCGCCAATGTGAAGATTACCTAAAACTTTCGCACCTGCTCCCACCACAACATTTTTGCCTAGAGTGGGGTGGCGCTTACCACTTTCTTTACCAGTTCCGCCGAGGGTGACACCTTGGTAAATCAGTGTGTAGTCTCCAACCACGGCTGTTTCGCCAATGACAATACCCATGCCATGATCGATAAACACACCCTTACCAATTTCTGCGCCTGGATGAATTTCAATTCCCGTTAAAAATCGCCCTATGTGAGAAATAAACCGGGGAATGAAACTTACCTTGTGATGGTACAACCAATGGGCCAGACGATGTAAACAGAGTGCGTGCAGTCCAGGATAGCACAACAGCACCTCTAGCCAATGACGGGCAGCAGGATCGCGCTCAAAGATGATGCGAAAATCGGTCAGTAGTGGTTCAAAAAAAACGCCAGAAAGCAGGGTTTTGAGTCGTTCGTTACTTACAGAATCTGAAGTTTTTTTATCTTGTGAATTTCTGATCTGGTTAAAGGTATGTTGCATCGGTACTATCTAGTTAACAAGCCGTGCGCTGATTTTCTGCTTATACCAGGCAGCTCCAAAAGTTGCAGTATATCCGATGCCGATTATATTTATTGGATTGATTAAGGCTGTACTCATCAGCCCTAAACCCTATTTAATGGAAATTTAAAATTTGTACTGGGGTAGGGGTGCTAGTATTCTTAGACTAGAGGTACTTGTATTTATGATTAGGGGAATAAGTGTTTTTGTACTCAGTCTCAACCCCTTTTTCTCTAAGGCTTTGGTAGAGATTTAAGCAATATTTCTTTGCATAAATTAACGTGTACTCAACTGCCCTCAGAAATCGCGCAAATAGGTTTAGAAGTGAAATTTCTGTATCCCTAGTTACTTTTATTTATTGTATTTCCTTATCTAAAAAAAAACAAGAGACTTTATCCTTTTTAAATAAGTAAAATCAACCGCTTTTGCTCTGCCAGATTAAGTTACCTAAGTAACAAATCTCAAAACAAATCGTATGAATCCCTTCGAATGAAGATTCAAACCCCATAGTTACTAATAAGCATTCTATTGCTATGGTGAGGATGCATCTATCACAATTTTTCCGACTGCTCGCTCGGTTTCACTATAAGCATGAGCTGAAGCTAACTCCTGTAAAGGATAAGTGCGGTCAATGACTATGCGTATTTTACCTGTTTCAATTAAATCTTTCAGATAAACCAAGTCCTGAGTGTTTGGTGACGCAAAAACAAGCTTTGCTTTTTTACCAGGAATAAATGCTGTTATGACACTCTGCAAAATGCTATCGGGGGTCGGTAGTGTAGTGACGTAAACTCCGTTGGGTTTGAGAACTCCTTTGCTCCGGGAGAATGACTGCTTACCCACCGCATCAAAAATAATGTCGTACTGTGCTACATCCTGTGTAAAGTCTTGTTGCGTATAGTCGATGAGGCGATCAGCTCCTAGGGATTTTACCAAATCCAGGTTTTTCGTACTGCAAACTGCTGTGACGTTTGCATCCAATACTTTAGCAATTTGGACTGCAAAGCTACCTACGCCTCCAGCTGCACCATTGATGAGAACGCTTTGCCCCGGCTGAATTTTACCCTGGTTTTGCAATGCTTGTAGAGCAGTTAAAGCGGCTGTAGGAACTGCTGCAGCTTCTTGATAGCTTATGTTCGTCGGTTTAGGAGCGACAGACTTTTCTGGAACAGTGGCAAATTCTGCATAAGCGCCTCCTGGAAAGCCCACAGAACCATAAATTTGGTCTTTTGGCTTGAAGCGTGTCACACCAGAGCCAACCTCTACCACTTCTCCTGATAAATCAAACCCCAGGATTATCGGGAATTTGTTTCCTGTAATAAATCTCAACAGACCCTTACGAATTTTCCAATCAATGGGATTCACAGATGAGGCATGAACTTTAACCAACAACTCCAATGGCTTAATTTTCGGTTGCGCCACATCTTCATACTCCAATACCTCAGAAGAACCATATCGACGGATGACAACTGCCTTCATAGTCTTTCCTTGTGCTACCCTAACTGACTGCAAGCAAGCAGGCTATGCCTTCTCAGGTGAAATGACAAAACTGAAATATACCAAAAATTAAAAAAAAATAAATTGCATTTTTTCGAAAAAAAAAATGATATGTTGGATACAGAATTGAATTTCGCACGTTTCTGGAGTAGACATATCCAAGCTACTCCAGATTTCTAAAATCGGAATCCCTCTTCGGTTAGTACTCTCGGTAACGTTTTGTTAACTTTTGAGTACATCAGAGTGTAGCTTAAAAAAAGCTAAAATTTGGCTCAAAACCTTGTGGCGCTTGAGTCTTGTTTGAGTACACAAATGCTTGTCCCCTTATCTCTAAATACTCGTACCCCAACCGAAAAATACTAGTACCCCTACCCAAAAATAATTTTTATAAATTTTCAAAGGCTCTGGAGACCAGGGCTTCAAGTTTTGAGTGCAAAATTAATCAATCCAATAAATTCTATCCTAGTCATACTTGCTGTCCCTTCAGAAACGGCTGATATAAAACCTATATCGCCAAACGCTTAACGCGCCACGGCAGTAGCCCTAACTCTATTGAAACCAGCTAGGGCGCTACCGCAACAAAAGAGCGCGATAAGTGAGTGGAGGGATGAGATAGCACCATGCCCCTGTGAACCGGAGTCGCCACTGTATGACTGAATTTGATCTGAGTTTTAAAGGTTGACACACACCAGTCCAAAAAACTGAGGTTGAAGACCTGTCTTACAGTCATGCGACTTCCATTCCTGGGAAATTTAAAAAGCAATAGCATCTCCCACAGTGGCAGCGCTAGTACCTGACCTTTGCGAAATTCAATGACACCACCGTCTACAGGACTCATCTCCTCTCCCGTTACAGAACCAACAATAACCAAAGCAAAATCCGGTGGTTGCGGATGCAGTAGTGACCGCAGCGCCACCGTGGAAATGGATGAAAAACTTCAAAAACGTATTGCTAACCATCCCTGTTATAGTGAAGAAGCACATCACCACTACGCGAGATTGCATGTTGCAGTTGCTCCAGCTTGTAATATTCAGTGCAATTATTGCAATCGCAAGTACGACTGCGCCAATGAAAGTCGTCCTGGAGTGGTGAGTGAGTTACTCACACCAGAAGAAGCAGCACATAAAGCTTTAGTGATTGCGGGCAAGATTCCTCAGTTAACAGTATTGGGGATTGCAGGTCCTGGTGATCCACTAGCGAACCCAGACAAAACCTTCCGTACCTTTGAGTTAATTGCAGAAAAAGCACCAGATATTAAACTTTGTTTGTCAACTAACGGTTTGATGCTGCCTGAATATATTGATCGCATCAAACAACTCAACATAGATCACGTCACTATCACGATTAACATGGTGGACCCAGAAATCGGAGCCAAGATTTATCCTTGGGTTCACTACAAACGCAAGCGCTATAGAGGCATTGAAGGAGTTAAAATTCTGCATGAAAAGCAGATGGAAGGGTTGCAAGCTCTTCAAGAAGCTGATATCTTGTGTAAAGTCAATTCAGTCATGATTCCGGGAATCAATGATGAGCACCTTATAGAAGTTAATAAGGTGATTCGTGAGAAAGGCGCGTTCCTACACAATATTATGCCGCTGATCTCTGCTCCGGAACACGGCACCCATTTTGGATTGACAGGTCAACGTGGTCCCACACCGAAAGAACTCAAAGCATTGCAAGACAACTGCGCTGGCAATATGAAGATGATGCGTCATTGTCGTCAGTGTCGGGCAGATGCAGTGGGGTTATTGGGTGAAGACCGCAGCCAGGAATTTACTAAAGATAAATTCTTAGCGATGACTCCAGAATATAATCTCCAACAACGTCAAGAAGTTCACGCAGGCATTGAAAAGTTTAAAGAAGAACTGAAAGCAGCCAAGGAAAAAACACAACCTACAAATGTAGAAATGTCGCCTGTAACGTCTCTACAGCAGAATCCGAAAATCCTAGTTGCAGTAGCAACCAAGGGCGGCGGGTTAGTTAACCAGCACTTTGGTCATGCTAAGGAATTTCAGATTTACGAAGTGGATGGTCATGAAGCCCACTTTATCGGTCATCGCAAGATTGATCATTATTGCCAAGGTGGATATGGCGAGAACGCAACTCTCGAACATATCATTCAGGCGATCGCCGATTGTAAAGCAGTCTTGGTTTCTAAAATTGGTGAGTGTCCCAAGGAAAAGTTACACAAAGCTGGAATCCAGACTGTTGAGACTTATGACGTGATTGAGAAGGTTGCTTTAGAGTTTTACGAACAATTTATTCAGGAATAGGGAATGGGGTATAGGGGAGGCAGTGACGGGTACGCAGGGGTTTCCCCAAGTGGAGCAACTGCCGTCATAGGGCATAGGGCATAGGGCATAGGTATCAAATCCCTTCCCCTTGTCTCCCTTGTCTCCCTTGTCTCCCTTCCACTCCCCACTCCCTTCTTACTCTTTAAGGAACATAGTCATGGCTTACAAAATAACCAGTCAGTGTATTTCCTGTAACCTCTGTCTATCTGCATGTCCTAATGACGCAGTCAAAATGATTGACGATCGCCCCTGGATTGATCCTAATCTTTGTACCAACTGCGTTGATACTGTCTATACTGTGCCTCAGTGTAAGGCTGGTTGTCCCACTTGTAACGGTTGTGTCAAAGAGCCTACTGATTATTGGGAAGGTTGGTTTGCCAACTACAACCGCATAATAGCTAAATTAACAAATAAACAGGATTACTGGGAAAATTGGTTTAACTGTTACTCTCAGAAGTTTGCTGAACAATTGTCTCAACGGCATCAAGATGAAAAGGCTGTTAGTTGTTAGTAGTTGAGTCTTAACTCCTAAACATCAATTGCCACTAATCGGCATTGGATGCCAGTCACCTAGGTCAGGAAACCTTTCCTGTGCAACTGCTCTCCTCAATGCACTGGCTCCTCCTAACTTCTAACTATTTTTAGCTCTTTAGAAACAATGCAAAAGAACTGTATTTATCTTGATAATAATGCCACTACTAAGGTAGACCCAGAAGTTGTCGAGGCTATGCTGCCTTATTTAACTGAATATTATGGCAATCCTTCAAGCATGCACACCTTTGGTGGGCAAGTGGGTAAGGCTTTTAATCAGGCAAGAGAACAAGTTGCAGCCCTTTTGGGGGCTGATGAATCAGAAATCATATTTACTAGTGGTGGTACTGAAGGAGATAATGCGGCAATTCGAGCAGCACTGTTAGCCCAGCCTGAGAAACGGCACATCATTACCACACAAGTAGAACACCCAGCCGTGTTGAATCTTTGCAAACAGCTTTCAACTCAAGGGTATAGTGTTACATATCTTTCGGTGAATCGTCAGGGTCAGTTAGATTTAGACGAACTGGAAGCCTCGCTCACAGGTAACACTGCCTTAGTGACGATTATGTATGCAAACAATGAAACTGGCGTGGTTTTCCCGATTGAGCAGATTGGGTTACGAGTCAAAGAGCATGGTGCACTATTCCATGTAGATGCGGTGCAAGCCGTCGGAAAAATCCCGATGAACATGAAGACTAGCACCATAGATATGTTAACGATGTCTGGGCATAAGATTCATGCACCAAAAGGGGTTGGCGCTTTGTACGTCCGGCGCGGGGTGAGATTCCGTCCCATGATCATTGGTGGAGGACAACAACGCGGACGGCGGGGAGGAACAGAAAATGTTCCAGGAATCATTGCCCTTGGAAAAGCTGCTGAGTTGGAATTGTTGCATTTATCTGAGGCGACTATTAGAGAAAAACGGATGCGCGATCGCCTAGAACAAACGCTCATTACTACAATTCCTGAGTGTGAAGTGAACGGTGATCCAACGCAGAGATTGCCAAACACCAGCAATATTGGCTTTAAGTACATTGAAGGCGAAGCGATTCTGCTATTGCTCAACAAACATAATATTTGTGCTTCATCTGGTTCGGCTTGTAGTTCTGGCTCTCTGGAACCTTCCCATGTTCTGCGAGCAATGGGATTACCATACACCATCTTGCACGGTTCTATCCGCTTCAGTCTTTCTCGTTACACCACAGACACCGAAATAGATGCAGTGCTAGCAGTGATGCCCGGTATTGTAGAACGTCTACGCGCCTTATCACCCTTTACAACTGATGAAACTCCTTGGCTTAAACAACAGCAAGGCATGATCAGTGAGGAGTTAAAAGTTGGAAGTTAAGAGTTTTTCATGAACATCTCTTATCGCTTCTAACTCCCAACTCCTAAACGCCAGTTGCTTCAAGTCGGCACAGCCGCAAGAGCGCACTGGCTCCTCCTAACTCCTCATTCCTAACTATCTTATGTGGGACTACACAGATAAAGTATTAGAACTCTTCTACAATCCTAAAAATCAAGGTACACTAGAAGAAACTGGCGAAAAAGGAATCAAAATCTCCACAGGAGAAGTCGGCAGTATTGCTTGTGGCGATGCCCTAAGGTTGCACCTAAAAATTCAAGAAGAAACTGAGAAAATTCTTGATGCTCGTTTTCAAACTTTTGGTTGCACTAGTGCGATCGCTTCTTCTGAAGCTCTGGTAGAATTAATTAAGGGACTGACCCTAGATGAAGCTCTAAAGATCAGCAATAAAGATATTGCCAATTACCTTGGTGGACTGCCAGAAGCAAAGATGCACTGCTCAGTTATGGGGCAAGAAGCTCTAGAAGCCGCAATCTGTAATTATCGCGGCATTCCCCTAGCCAATCATGAAGACGATGATGAAGGAGCACTGGTTTGTACTTGCTTTGGTATCAGCGAGACGAAAATCCGGCGCGTCATTCGGGAAAACAACCTCACTACTGCTGAAGAAGTGACAAACTATGTAAAAGCGGGTGGCGGATGTGGATCGTGTTTGGCAGCTATCGATGATATCATCACGTCAGTGCAAAAGGAGTCTGCAGTACCTGCAAGGGTTTCCTTCAATCAAACTCATGGACAGCAAAAAGAAAAACTGCTGACCCCTGTTCAAAAAATCGCACTGATTCAAAAAGTTCTAGATGAAGAAGTTAGACCCGTTCTGATCGCCGACGGGGGAGACGTAGAACTGTACGACGTAGAAGGAGATCACGTGAAGGTTCTGCTGCAAGGCGCTTGCGGTTCGTGTTCTAGCAGTATGGCAACTCTCAAGATTGCTATTGAAGCTAGGTTACGCGATCGTGTTAGCCAAAACCTAGTCGTTGAAGCTGTTGAACCATCATTTAAACTTTAATCACAGAGCAAAAGTAATATGCAGTCTTCCTGAAATACCAAGTAGGATTCGATCCAGATCATTTTCTTCCTCTCAATGCTTACGTCCAACTGACAACCGACACCTCAAGAACGCTCTTTCTACTAAGAGCACTTAGTCCGAATTTCGATATCCAACTCGCTTCAAAGGAAAGGGATATGAGCACATTATTCGACAAACTTGGCGGACAACAAGGTATTGAGCAATTAGTGGATGAATTCTACAAGCGTATCATGGCTGATAGCACACTCAGTCCCTATTTCGCTCACACAGATATGGATAGGCAGCGTCGTCAACAAACTGCTTTCTTTGTGGAAATTTTTGACGGTCCTAAGCAATACAAGGGTCGTGCAATGGAAACCACTCACAAGGGTTTAAATCTAACACCGCAGCACTTCGAAGCGATCGCAAAGCATCTCCGTGAAGCAGCGGCTGTGCGTGGGGTGTCACCCGAAGACACAAACACTGCAGTCGCCCGTGTCGCAACCTTGAAGGACGCTATTTTGAACAAGTGAGAAGAGCTAACTAAGAGTTAAGAGTTAGGAATTAGGAGTTAGGAGTTAAAAGTTAGTTGTCAACAAGAATTATTAACTATTAACTACTATCTACTAACCACTAACAAATCCTACTTGGTGTTTCTGGAAGACTGCATATTAATTCAACCGTACTTATAAAGTACTTAACTCTCAAGAAATTTAACGAGAAAAGAGATGTTTTTACTTTCCATTCTTTTTAATTTAGAGCGTTCACCTCCGCCGTGCACTCTGTGCTAACGCCTCTGGCGACGTTCTAAAAGCAGTCACTGCTGTAACCTAACAGGTGTGACGTACTACAAACCGAAAGACCCACCAACCAACCAATTTCAGGAGAAGAACTGATCATGTCCGACGAAAATATTAGACAGATAGCCTTTTACGGTAAAGGCGGTATCGGTAAATCTACCACCTCTCAAAACACTCTTGCCGCTATGGCAGAAATGGGTCAGCGCATCCTGATTGTTGGTTGCGACCCCAAAGCCGACTCTACTATACTTAACAAAAGTGACAGTAGAAAAACGCTTAATTATGCGGATAGGATATGTTCGCGTTTCCACAGGGGAACAGGCAGATACAGACGCGCTAGAACAACAGACAACAAGAGTAGAAAAGGCTGGTGCAGTTTTAATCTTTTCAGATGTTGAGTCTGGAAGATCAGACAAGCGAACAGAATTTAACAAAATGCTTGCTATGTGCAAGCAAGGTAAAGCAACTGAGTTGGTTGTGACTCGCATAGACCGCCTCGCACGGTCAGTGATTACCATCCATAGAACTTTAGTAACACTTGAGGAATGTGGAGTCAAGTTGATAGTCCTTGATGCCCCAGTTGATACCTCCTCCCCCTTTGGCTGGTTTTCAGTCAACCAAATGGCAGGTTTAGCAGAGTTTGAGTCGAGATTGCTATCAAACCGTATTAGGCATGGACTAAATTATTTTCGAGAGCAGAAGAAAGCTAGTCCGCGTCCACCTTTCGGGTATCAGCGGGTTGATGAGAAGTATGCACCTGATATGACAGTACACGACTCTGGTAAGACTCATTGGGAAATTGCACTTGACATTATTGATTATTTTTTACTAGCTTTATCTACACTCAGGAATACAGCACAGTATGTCTTAGAAAAGTACGGTATTTCTTGGACGGCAGCAGGTCTAAAGTACTGGATGACTAACCCAGTTTTACAAGGTGATACTGTTTATAATGTGCGTGGTAATTTAAATGCTCCTCATAAATGGGAAAGACATCAAGATACTCATCAGGCTCTAATTTCTAAGACAAAATATAAAAATATTTTAAATAAATTAGAAGAGAATAAAACTAAATACAGTTATGGCAACAACAAAAATAGCAACAAAGAACAACTACCTTTGGTTGATCAAATTATTTGTGGTGACTGCGGGTATAAATGTTTTTGTCTGAAGCGCAAATGGGCAACCTATCGAATTCGTTGTAAAAAACGCGATAATTTAGGTGATTCATTCTGTAAAAATAGAACTAGCACTTATTTAGAGCATGTCATGAGTGTTGCAGATGCTGCATTAGCTGCAAGGTATCAAGAAATCCAAAAATATACAGTAGATAATTTATCCTCACAGGAGGAGGATGATCCTGAATTAATTGCTAGGCAAGAGCAACTAAAAGCACTTAGGTCATTGCCTCCAAATCCAATCATTCAAAATGCGATCGAACAAACCCTGTTAGACATACAAGCACTTAAACAAAGAAAGGTTGTAGCAAAGCAGGTAAATGCTGAATTGGTAAAAATGCTAGCCATCTGTTTTACTGATCAAGAGTACTGGAGTGGTTTATCTTGGACGGACAAACGTACAATTTATCGGGAACTGATTGACTACGTTAAGGTTTTGAATGGTGAGGTTCTAGAGATTAAGCTGCTTGTTTAGGCAGTTCGAGAATTGATTCGTGAAAACTCATCCTCAAATTCCTCTTGTGTCAATGCCATGAGTCGTTTTTTTGTTTCAAAGTCTAAATGACGGATTTTGTAATACCGTAATGCTGTGCGGAGTAATGTTTGTGCTGCTGTTTCTTTCTGCATAGCGATTGAAGCGACATCCTTAGTCTTAATGCTAAGTTCTTGTCTTGAAGACTTCTGTTTGATGCAAACGCTTTCAAAGTGCTTTTTTAAGCAAAATCGTCTACCAAAAGATTTGCAGTAACATAAAGTACGAACTGACATTATAAAAATGTTCTGTGCAGAGCAAAAGGGCTAAAGTTTCGATCACTTCATCCACTTCATCGACATTACTGAGAATTTTTTCCAAGCATTAAGATGAATTCGATTCAGTCTAGATGCTCACGATTACGGCGCACAGGTAGGCTTTTGGATTGTAACCAAGTAATTAATGATACAGTTTTAGGAAAATCCTTATTGCGATTAGGGCAAGTACAATTGCTATAAGAGCGAAAGTTTCGCCAAATTAAGATCCTAACCATCAGTATTGACTGTGTAGGAATGATAATCAGGGGTTAAACTGATCGATTCAACCCAGAAGGTTTGATATCCTTTGGTGAACACTTAGATATCTGCATTTGGGACTATATCAATTCTTAAAATACATCCTTAAGCAGCAGTGGTAGTCAGACAGACTTGTTCTCTTTAAAGCCAAGAGTGTTTTCTGGTCGCTAACTAGATCTGTATAACTCTTGTCATTCAATAAAGGTGAGCAGATTGTTGTTTCCCACTCTTACTCTCTCCCAACTTCTTTGTATTTATAGTCCTTGGGATATTCATCAATCTACATGAGTTCAGTTTATCAATTTAACACCCAACAACAAATCTATAATATTACCTTCTATCCTAAACTCCTCTTTGTGTAATTTTTAAATATTGTTCTAAAATTCCAGGAAAAGCACCACGAAGAATTGGTAAAAATCCCTCAAACTTTGTGACAAAAACTTCAGGCTTAGGATGTGTAATAACTTTTGTTATTACCTCTGCTACTTTTTCAGGTTTAGCAAGTGGTATAGGTGAAGTTACAGGAATCAGAGAACCTGACTTTTTTTCAGCTACCTGCCAAAACTCAGTTTTAGTTGCACCAGGGTTTACTAATACTACTTGAAATCGTCCCTTCGTCTCACGATGCGCTGTAGTTAATAAAGCTGATACCGCACTTTTCGTGGCACTATATACTCCATAGCCCGTAGGAAGCACGTAGGTAAGAATAGAAGAAATTCCGACAAAAGTCCCTTTCTTAAGGTAAGGAGCCGCAGACTGAAGAGTATACAACAAGCCGAAGAAGTTAACATCAAACAGTTGATGTGCTTGCTCTGGTGTAGTTTCTAAAATCGGCTTGGTCAAACCAAAGCCAGCGTTCGCTACTGCTGCATCTAGTCCCCCATCCTCTGCAAAATCTTGAATGGCTAACCTTTGAGCTTCATAATCTCTTACATCTACTGGATAAGTCACTGCTCTTCCGCCTGCTTGTTCTACCTGAGCAGCCACTTCTTCCAATCTTTGCTCGCGCCTAGCTGCTAGACCCAGTGTGCTACCTTCCTGTGCTAGCTTTAGGGCTAAAGCTTGACCGATTCCGCTAGAAGCCCCGGTAATAAAGATTCTACGCATAATTCTTATTTACAACAATTCTTAATTCAAAACTTTTTGTAGTTACATTTTGAACTACTGATGACAAGTTAAGCCTTTATTTTGGAAGTTGTCAAGGAGCTTTAAGAATGCATTTAAAAAAAAATTGATTATACTAGTTCTCGGTTAAGAAAAAATAAAGAGAATTTATTCCCGTAATAAATACAAGAATAAAAAAAGGGACAAAACATTTACTTTTTAAAGGAGACTCCCTATTTCAAAAAATATTAATTTTAATTAACAAAAATATGTCACATTTCATCGGAACATTAATTTCTGATATTAGTGGGATAGGTCCATGGGGATAAATGCAACCTTCTGATGGTAAATTATATATTACCATCTAAAGATAGTATGATAGCTGGTAACTGATAAGTGTTCATACTATAAAAATTGGTAATTTACAAACACTATCACTTTCCAGTTTTACCGACACTCAGTAGACCACAAAGTTTGTGGAAGAATGAAAGTTGCATCTAACGTTTTTGGAACTAACTAAAGTGATCGCCTAAGAACTTGTGCGCTTTGCACAATCACGAGTGCTCACGGGCAGATTTATCTAATAGATCTAGTGTTTAAAAGATAGATTCATAGCAAGATTTCAGCGGATGATGTATCTTCTTCAGATCAGGATTTGGTAAGTCTTTCAGAAGAGCCTTTGGTTTACTGACACTACTTTCATTGATAAAAATTAGAGGAGATAGAGTATGGCAAGGTTGTTGAAGCGTCGTCACTTTCTTCAAGGTACGTTAGCAACTGCTGCAAGCATAGGTTTAGCTAACTTAAGAGCAGAAGCTCGTAAGGCAGATGAATACGTTGAGGCAATTGTTATTGGTAGCGGTTTTGGTGGAGGGGTTGCATCATTGCGCTTGGGTGAGGCTGGAATTGAAACTATAGTGCTGGAACGCGGGCGACGGTGGACTATTACTGATGCTGGCAATACTTTTAGCCCATATAAGAACCCTGATGGTCGCGCTGCTTGGTTAAGTCCGACGACTCTTTTCTTTGACCAAGCTCCTATCGATATTTACACTGGCATTCTTAGTGGGCAGATAGGAAACGGTGTTGCTGTGTTGGATGGAGCTGGTGTCGGAGGGGGTTCACTTGTATACGGTGGTATTACTTACCAGCCGACAGAAGAATTGTTTTACCAGGTTTTTCCACGCACAATCAATTATTCTGAACTAGACCGTGTCTATTATCCTCGAGTACGTTCCATCCTTCAGGCATCTCCAATTCCAGATGATATTCTACAAAGTCCTCACTACTTATCAAGCCGCATTTTATTAGAGCAAGGAGCAAAAGCAGGTTTAAAAACCCGAAAAATTGATATCGCTATTGATTGGGATATTGTTCGTCAAGAAATTGCAGGTACCAAAGTTCCTTCGATCATTTTAGGTCAATATTATTACGGTGCGGAAAGTGGTGCAAAAAACAGTGTAGACCGTAACTACTTGAAAATGGCAGAGGCAACAGGTTATGTCGAAATCCGACCTTTACACGTTGTGACTTCAATACAAGAAGCCAATGCCGGGCGTTACCGGATTGTCTGCAATCAAATTAATGAACAAGGGAAGATACTTGCCCAAAAGTCTTTTGTTTGTCGCTACTTGTTTTTAGCAGCCGGTTCACTTGGAACTACAGAACTGTTGTTAAGTGCCAGAGAAGAAGGCACTTTGCGTCACCTCAATGACAAAGTTGGGAAGTATTGGGGAACTAATAGCGATTCGCGTACTACCATTATCAGTAATAGGCAAACCAATCCAACTCAAGGGACTCCAGGAGTCATAGCCATTGAACATCTCGATAACCCAATTGCTCCAGTGATACTTGAACCATTTCCTTTGCCTTTCCCACCAGAAGGTGCCTCTATTGTTCTTGGTCAGGCGATCACTCAGCCAGAAGGTTACTTTACGTATAACGCTTCTACCCAATCAACAGATCTATTCTGGCCTGCTGACTCCTCTAACAATCAAAAGCTAGCTCAAGCCCTCCAATATACGTACCAACTCATCAATCAAGCAAACGGTACAACTTTGGCTGCAGCCCCTGACTTTACTGCCACCGCTCATGCTCTTGGTGGTGCAACAATGGGACAAGTATGCGACACCTATGGGCAAGTTTACGGGTATCCTAACTTATTTGTTGTTGATGGCTCCCTCATTCCAGGCTCCGCAGCCTGTACCAATCCCTCACTCACCATAGCGGCTTTAGCTGAACGTAGTATGGATCGCTTTCTCAATAGATAATTGCTAAGAGGCAATGTCAGTAGGCTGAAAAGTTCAGCGATTACAAATATATTATGTCTGCATAAAAAACCGAGTTTCTTGCTAAGAAATGAATTTGGAAAGCCCAATTTCTTCTTGAGAAACTCGGTTTTTTAGATTTTGTAGCCATCCACCAGATTTTCCGGACTACATGACTTGTACGCCTAGGAGGAATATCGGGCAGCAACTGTGATGAGTGCCTTTCTTTACTTTGCAGCAAGAGACTCGATTTTTAACAAGAAAGAATACATGCGTCAATCACTGGAATGAACGCATGTATTTTGTACGACTGGTGGATATATGACAAGGCTATCAAGCACGAGGTTCTTATCTTTCCATATCACACTGATAGCCTAGGGTTAAAATATTGACTTTAAGGTACGTTCACCGTGCTTGTTCGTAAATACAACAGATTAAATAGTGGAGAGGCTGCAACTGTAGTGAGAATGGCCATCAAAACCAGTATGGTAAACAGCGCTGGTGAAATCAAGCCTTTATCTAAACCAATATTAATCAGAATCAACTCCATTAGACCACGTGCATTCATCAAAACACCAACTATTGCTGCTTCTCGCCAGTTTGCCCCACCTAAGCGTGTTGCTAACAAGCAACCCCCACCTTTAGAGATAAAAGCAATAGCAACGATAAGAACAGCGATCCCGAACACGGATGGATTGAGAAGTAGCTTAATTTGCGTATTGAGACCAGAGTAAACAAAGAATATTGGGAGTAGGAACGACACTGTTAAACGTTCGAGCAAGTCACGAGATTTGTCTGCAAACTGCCCTCTTGGCATAACAGTACCAGCAATGAATGAGCCAAAAATTGAATAAATACCGACCAGATCTGTAAACCAAGCGCACAACATTAAGACTAGCAGTAGCATACTAAGTGTCTCAACAGGCACACTATTATCTTGCCGATTGACGTGGAAAAAACGTCGAAATAGTCGCCGTCCAAAGACAACCATAGCAAGTGCATATGCGATACCACCTCCGATGGCTAACAGTGCGATCATTGGAGAGTTTTTTGTGGTAGCAAGCACAATAGCAAGCAAAGACCAGGCTGCAGCATCATCAAAAGCAGCAGCACCAATGGCCAATGTACCAATTTTTGTATTGGCAATACCATTTTCATAAATAATCCTTGCTAGCATTGGAAATGCAGTGATTGACATAGCAGAACCCAAAAATAGAGCTGCCTGCCATGGTGCAATATGGTTTAAGAAGAGGTCATTGTTTGTTGCCAAAGTCACACCCACGAATCCGCCAATTAGCATTGGAGGTATAACACCGGATAAAGAGATTGTTCCGGCATATTTAAAGTGTTCAGATATATGCTTGGTGTTGAATTGTAAGCCAATCAGGAACATGTAAAGGACGAGTCCAATTTGGCTAAGAGCATATAAAATAGTCATCGAGGGATGAACTATCGTGGTTGTAGTTCCACTGATGGTGAGCTTAAGTGGGAACAGAAAATGTTGCAAGTTAGGTGCGATCAGCCCAAAAAAGGATGGCCCCAAAAGAACTCCAGCGATCATTTCGCTGACAACTTGTGTTTGACCAAAGTAGCGACCAAACAGAAAGCCAGCAATTCGACAAACCGCGAGAATGACTGCAAGCTGTATAAACAGATGAGTTACGAGGTCAAAGTTTGTAGGCATATGAGAAACCGTAATACTTAAGTGGGCAGTAACTCTTTGAGAGAGTTCACATTTTTACTGAAAAAGCTATAGAGTAAATGCATTTTTAGAAACCTCTATAACTATTCAACATTTCTTTATTTTCAAACTTAAACGTCATCTTCGTGACTGTTGATGGAAGATATTCTTCCATGATTTTTTTATTCTACAGTTAAGCTGCCTCACAGTCTAGTTAAAATCACTCAGTTACAACTTTTTGGCTAATGTAATCAATAGTTTGCTGTACCGTCAAAAGTGTTGTAGAGATTTGTTCAGGAAACTCAATACCAAAAGAACTCTCTAGGACTATCATGAGTTCCAACATATCTAAAGAATCTACTCCCAAGTCATGAACAAAATTTGCTAAAGGCGTGACTTTGTCTGCCTCGATTTCCCATTTATCTACAATAATGGATCTTACTTTTTCAAATATTTCTAGTTTCTTTAACTGATTGTACTGAATTGCTGTTTCAATTTCTTCCATTAACGTAGACATCTCTTTCAAGATGCTCACAATGCGCTGATAGCGTAAAGTATCTTCGTTATCTAAAACTTGACCATTACGAGCTTTGAACCAGTATTTACAAATTTGATAACTATTAATACGGATATTCGAAAATTCCTTAGATAAATCCTCAAAATCGTGAATTCTATTGTTCCATTTATCTGGAATGAGGTTACTTTTTTCTGGTGGAGTATGCTTTTCCATAAAAGTATATTTTCTCTCAAACTTTAGTGAAAAAATACAATATTTATATTTTAATTTATATTTTAATAATTATTTTTTACTTTAATTTTGACAATATTTATGAACAATAGAATTTTAAAAAAACTAGATTATTCTCTCTCTTAATAAAATTTTGAATTGATAATTTTCAAATTACAAGGAAGATAATAAGCCTTGAAATATAACAAACATGCTTTTATCTCTACATCTTGTTTGGACAGAGGGAACAAAGAACGGGAAACAAGAAACGAGGAAAACGAATGAAAAAAACACAAGGTATTTTGATGAACCTTTATTTTACAAGCCTTCTGGCTCATGTTCCCTCAAAGATATGAAGAGAGCAGCAATCAGATAACAGGCTGAAACAGTAATATTCAAATTCGTAAAATTTACGAATTTGAACTGTTCTCCAATCGGTTCTGTCGCAAAACTTTTGACTACACCCATCACGAATGCTCTGCGCTACTGCCTATTGGGAAAACAACCGACCATCTTCCATATGAATAATGCGATTGGCAATATCCAAAATGCGATTGTCATGAGTCACCAGTAAGATAGTAGATCCTTGTTCTTTTGCCAAACGCTGCATCAGGGTGACAACATCTCGACCCGTTTTTTTGTCTAAGGCAGCAGTTGGTTCATCTGCTAAAACCAACTTTGGATGACTAACTAAAGCACGAGCGATCGCTACCCGTTGTTTTTGTCCACCAGAGAGATTTTCAGGGTAGTAATTGATTCGTTCGCCAAGTCCCACTTCTGCAAGCATAGCTTCAGCTTTAATCCGGGCTTCTTCTTTGCCAATATCGTCATGTAGTTCAATCGACATTTGTACATTCTGTCTAGCCGTCATAAATGGCAATAAATTATGAGCTTGGAAAATATAGCCAATAAAGCGTCGGGTTTGTACCATTTGCTCTTCATTCGCGCCATTCATTTCTTGCTGTAAGATTTTCAGGCTTCCCTCTTGCACTGACCTTAAAGCCCCAATTAATGACAGTAAAGTAGTTTTACCCGATCCCGAAGGACCAGTCATGATCACAATCTCTCCAGGATAAATATCTAAATTAATATCAAATAATACTTGTTTTTTTAAAATGCCATTACCAAAATAATGATTGAGATTCCGAATAGAGATGACAAAGTCCATATATATCTGATACAGCACAGATGAGATAATACTGGTTCTCAAGGATTTTGTTGATTCAGTTTAGCAGTGGGATGAAAGCCAAAGCTATGGTACTAGAGTTTCTACTTGGAAGGAGTACGATGAAGCACTAAAGCTTTAGGATAGTATTACCTTCTAGATGTACTCTATGTATGATAGTATATAGCGAGGTTGATAACGCTTTCTAGTGCTTAAAAAATCTCAGCCGGGTCTGCTGATTTGAGTTTATTGACCGCAGTTGCACCGGAAATAAAACACATGAAAATAGTTGCAAAGATGACGAAGAGCGCTCGATTAAATGTCATTTCAATAGGAATAAGAGTTGCCTGTTTAGTGATTTCGTACTGAATTACGGAAATAATAAAACCTGGTATATAACCTAAAATAGCAATAAATAAAGCTTGTTGCAAAACTATCGATAATAAATAATTATGCCTGTATCCCATTGCCTTGAGTGTTGCATATTGTGACAAATGCTCAGAAACGTTTGTATAAAGAATTTGATATACAACTACCATTCCGACAACTAATCCTAAAACTACCCCTAAATTGAATATGAATCCAATAGCTGTACTACTTTGCCAATACTCTTTTTCAAATTCTATAAATTCTTCTTTAGTGAGTATTTTTACATCTTTTGGTAAATACTCTATGAGCTTTTTAGTAAAGACAAGGACACTATTTCCTGGCTTTAATCTAATTAAACCAATATCAATAAACCCTTGTTTACGATTATTGAAAATTCTGAGAAAATTTAAATGACTAGTAATCAAATTACCATCAAATCCAAAAGATGTTCCCATCTTAAACAAACCACCCACTTGAATTTTACGATTATTACCTTGATGGCTAACTTCTGTGATTACCTTATTTCCTTTTTCAAATTCTGAAACAATTGGGCCAAATTCCGCACGAGAGTCACGGTCAAATAAGACGATATCAGGTATTTTTAAAACTTCGATATTATCATTGACTCCTGGTAAATTAAATATTTGATAACGTAAATCAAACCCAATGACGTAAAGATTTCGCCAATAGTTCCTAGTTTTAGGGTTTTTCCATTGAGCAAAATCTAAATATATAGGAGTCACAAAATCAACTTCTTCAAATGCTAATAATTGGCTTAGACGTCTTTCTGGAAAGTTTACCATAGCAATTAAAGAAGTAGAACGAGGACTGATTAAAAAACAATCTCCATCTAAACCTTTATGTAAACGAACAGCACTATCAAATAAAGCATCACGGATACCAAGCTGCATAAAAATAATAACGACAGCAAAAACAACTCCTGAAATTGCTACTATGAGTCTAATTTTTTGATATCTAAGTTGTAACCAGGCTGTAGGTAATCTTCTAAACATTGCTTGTTCTTTAAATAAATTTTGATTAATTAGTTATCTGTACTGGAATTATAGTTGCCTGTTTTGATGATCACATTTACCTGTAAATTAGTTAAGCCTGCAACTTTTTTACTAGATTCTGAATTCAGGCGAATTTTTACTTCCACTACTCTTGCGTCTGCATCTGCAACAGGGTCGGTCCCTAAAGCATTTTTAGTACCAATCTTCCATCCAACTTCTTCTACAGTCCCTTTTAATTTGTCCATGACTCCTTGAGCGATGATAGTTGCTGTTTGTCCTACGCGAACTTTAGTGATATCGGTTTCATAAACTTCTGCTTTTACATACATTTGGTCAGTTTTACCCAACTCAACAATTCCATCATTACCAATGAGTTCACCAGGCCAAGTATGAATCTTGAGAACACGTCCATCTCTAGGCGATCGCACGTAAGTTAAATCCAAATTTGCCTGCGCTTGCTGAGCAGATGCTTTTGCTGCTTCGATCTCTGACTGAGCCAGTTTTACGTCTACTGGACGGATTTCTGCTACTGAACTGAGAGTTGCTTGTGCTTCCTTAATTTGCTTGCGATTTGTTGCTATGGTGCGATTTAAATTAGCTTTCGCTTCTGCTATCTGCTCCTGAGTAGTGGTAACAATACGATCAAGATTTGCTTGTGCTTCCTTGAGACTGTCCTCTGTGGTACTCTGCTGTAGGCAAAAATTGTCGTGCTGTTGTTCTGAAACTGCTCCTTGTTGGTATAAGCTTTTGTAGCGATCACAATTAGTGCGAGCATTCCCTAACTCAGCTTGAATGCGTTCGATTGTTGCCTGTTGAGCAGCGCTTTCTCCTGCTAACTTAGCCTCTAAGCTGGCAATAGTTGCCTTTTGGGTGGCAATTTGCCCTTCTAACTCAGCTTTAGTCTGTTGAAATCTAGCTGATTGAGCATTAATATCACCTTTTTTTGCTCCAGCTTTGACTTGTGATAGACGTGCTTCAGCTACTTTAACCTGTGTTTGTGCCTGTATAAGAGCTGCTTGCTGACGATCACGGCTATCCAAAATTGCTAGAACTTGTCCCGACTTCACTTTATCTCCCTGTTTAACAAGCAGTTGTTGAACTCTTGTGGCTTCGGTAGAAGTCGGACCAGATATTTTAATAACTTCTCCTTGGGGTTCCAGGTATCCAGTTGCGGACACAGCATTAATGGGAACCGCACTGATTTGAGAAATTTGGGAGGGACTAGAAGTCGCTAATCGCAAACGTACCATAGAGTAAGTAATCACTGCACCAGTTACTAAAGCAGCAGTGACAAATACACTAGGTGTTGCCCATCTCGTGACTTTTTTATTAATATTAATTTTCATTATAAATTCTACACATAAGTTGGTTTTGAGTAGTTTTTAGATTATACCAATTCAAAAAATGTTAGCGGCAGACAAAGAAGTCATAATGAAATTCTGCTGGATATACTTCCACACTTATTCACCCACATTTCTCATAAGTGAAAAATGCGGGTGAAGAAAAGCTAGATTTCCATACCTTAAGCCCAAGGTTGTAACTGACGCTGGTACTGATAATTTTTAAACTCTTCCCTCATTTTATTAATGAAGGTGTTGTCTGGAAGATTTCTGGTTTTAAATAAATAGATTTGTTCACCCATTGCAGTATATATATACAATGAGAACAATTGCAATACCCGAAAAATACAACGTGGAGCTAGCACGCTTAAAACTCCAAATCCTTTGAGTCGTAGCTTTAAATAATAAAAGATGAGAAAGAAGAAAGTTGCTTTCATTCCAGCAAACACATTGCAATGTAGAGCTTCAAATTTTGTATTCTCTAGAAAGCGGTCAAAGGTTTTAGTAGGAGCATAATTCCAAAACAATTGATCAGTTCGTGTATAATCCACAATACCGATATTAATTTGTTTCTCAACCAACTGGTCGAATAGCTGATATAGTTCAGTAAAAATACTGTTTTTACCAAAGAAGATAAAATCAGCAATTTTTTGGTACTGGGAAACAAAGTTAAAGTCTAAAAACCACTTACCTATATACATAGGAACTAATATGCCAAACCAGAACATGTTCTCCATATAAATTCGCCAACTCATAACACTAGCATTTCCTAAATGCTTATCATGTTTCTGATAAATTTGGTTGTATGTACGAGCATTTGTAAGCAAAAAACGATTGTAGAACTCTCGCTTTTTATCAGCATCAGCTTCTCCAGCAAGTTTACTACAAATGATATCAGTGGTACTTTCAATTGCAAGAGCTGTTAGAGTCAAGCCAGGAGAATAAAAAGGGTCAAACATATGAGCCGCATCACCTAACACATACCAGTTATCTTCCGAGATGATTTTCTTGCTGTTATGTGCCAATCTCGGTAAATGATGAAAATCAACTAACTCACCACTTTCAATTAGATTATAAACAACGGTGTGATTCGCTTTTAAGAAATTTGTAAACTTCTCTAAAGTATTTATATCTTTGCTTGGAATGATATTTTTATGATAAACAATTCCAATCGATAGCTCTCTTTCATGTTTATCAATAGGAATCATCCAAATCCAATGACCATGACCAAACCAGTGTTGAGTAGCATAGTAACGACTAGCTGCAGAAGTTGAGGGATGGTAGCCATCATCAACAATACTACGGTCTACATTCTTAACACGAAGCCACGAAGAACCTGTATTAATCCCATAAAGCTGTTCGGGCTCGAAGATTAAATTATCAGTTTTTTTACCGATGAGAAAGCGACGACCGGCAGCATCAATAACGTGCTTGGCTTTCAGATAGATTTGATCTTCTTCAACTTTAACCTTAACGGTATGTAGTTCATCTTTGGGTGTTAACTCCACATCTATAACTCGACCGTTATAGAAAATTGCCCCCATTTCTCTATTCATTTGGAGTAAATCTTGCTCCAATTTCGCTCTATTTAATTGAAATGTATCGATAGAAACAGTGCGATTTCCAACATGATAATAATCATCTATGTTATCTGTCTGATTAGGATTTTTTGCCCAATGAAAATTTAGTCCATGTTTAGGAGAATGATTTTCAATCAGATATTCGTGCAGTCCTAATTCTTTACTTAAGAAAGTTGCACCAATTTCTACAGTTGATTCACCCACTTTTAAATCTTTCGTCGTCCTTTCTAGAGAACGAGGATCGATGATTGCTATTTTGATATTGGGATTCTTTAATAATAGGTGTCTAGCTTGACAGTTACCCGCAAAACCAGCCCCCATAATTACAACATCATAAATTAGCTGTTGAGTAGAATTCATTAGCTACTTCTCCTTTTTTGTGTTACAAATTTTAGTGATTGCTGTCTGATGAAAATCAGACAGCAAATATTTCTAAGCCTTTATTCCTTCCATCCAAGAGCGTAGTTGAGGTTGATGTTGGTAGTTTTTAAATTCTTTCCTCAAACTGTCAATAGATGTGTTAGCTGGTACCTTACGCATCTTAAACAGATAAATTTGTTCGCCAATAGCTACGTAGAGAGATAAAGCTAATAATTGAATTATCAGGAAAATGTTGCGTGGAGATAACACTCCTAAAATGCCAAAGGTACTGAAGCGTAATTTTACAGATGCAATAATAAAGAACAAGAAAGTACCTTTAATACCAGCAAAAACATTACAGCGCAAAGGCTCAAACTTTGTTTTTCTCAAGTAATCATCAAAAAATCGCAGAGGCCCATACTTAAAAAGTAATTGGTCGTTCCGAGTAAAGTCCATTAGACCAATATTGATTTTGCGCTCAACCACCTGATCTAGAACGCGATAAAAATCAGCAAAAAGACTATTCTTGTTGAAGAAAAGAAATTTAGCTATGCTCTCGTATTGAGAAATAAATTCAAAATTGAGGAACCACTTACCTATATACATTGGCAGTAAAATACCAAACCATAACATATCCTCCAGGTAAGTACGCCAACTCATTGCACATGCATTACCTAAATGCTTTTCGTGCCTTTGATAAATGTAATTATATGAGCTAGAGTTGGTAGTTAAAAAGCGATTGTAGAAAGCTTGCTTTTTCTCAGCATCAGGTTCTTCAGCAAGTTTAGCACGAACGCATTCAGTGACGCTTTCAATATCAAGAGCTGTAAGGCTTAACCCAGGAGAATAAAAAGGGTCAAACATATGAGCAGCATCACCTAACACATACCAGTTGTCTTCAGAAATCATTTTACGACTTTTATGTGCTAGTCTTGGTAGGTTTTTAAAGTCAATATCTTCCCCACTTTCGATGAGATTGTAAAGAAGAGTATGATTGGCTTTTAAGAAAGCTTTAAATTTCTCTACAGTGTTGATGTCTTTAGTAGGAATTATATTTTGATGATAGACAACCCCAATTGATAACTCTTTACCAGATTTACCAGTAGGAATCATCCAAAGCCAATGACCGTGACCAAACCAATGATTTGTGGTGTAATAGTGACTAGCAATTGAAGTATCGGGATGATAGCCATTATCAACTATGCTACGATCTATTCCCTTGACATGAATCCATGAAGATCCGGTATTAATCCCGTATAAGTCCTGTGGGTCTAAAATTAGATTATCTGTCTTTTTACCAATTAGAAAACGGCGACCAGCAGCATCAATGACATGTTTTGCTTTGAGGTTAATTTTACCATCTTCAAGTTTTACCTCAACAGTGTGAAGTTCATTTTTGGGAGTTAGGTCTAAATCTACAACTCTACCGTTGTAGAAAGTTGCTCCCATATTTCGATTCATTTGGAGTAAATCTTGCTCTAGTTTTGCCCGATTGAGTTGAAAACTTTCGGTGGGTGGAAGACCATTTGTCCAAATATTATAGTAATCATCTGTACTATTTGTTTGATTTGGATTTTTAGGCCAGTGGAAGCTCAGTCCATGTTTAGGTGCTTGGTTTTCAATTAGATATTCATAAAGACCCAATTCTTTAGTTAAAAAAGTTGCACCAATTTCTACGGTCGATTCACCCACTTTTAAATCTTTCGTCGTCCTTTCGGGAGAACGGGGATCGATGATTGCTATTTTGATATTGGGAATCTTTAATAATAGGTGTCTAGCTTGACAGTTTCCTGCAAAACCAGCTCCCATAATTACGGCATCATAAACTAGTTCTTGAGTAGAATTCATGTACCTAGTATCCTTTTTTGCGAATGAATTTTATGAATTCTGTCTCATGGCAGTAAATTAAAATAAAATATTTACTTAACCATGAGACAGCAGGTAATTCTAAGTTTTACCTCTCACCCCAGGTAAAAACTTGAGGTAGGTATCAGTAAACTAGTTAAGCTGCAACTGGCACTTCCATCAATTTAGTGCGAATAGTCTCTCGATATGTTTCATGAATTGGTTGTTTTACAAACACCTTTTCCTTAGCATTAATCTTTAGCCCTTTCATCACGTCAATAGTAAGTTTGGCTGCATTTTCAGCAGACATACCGCAGTAAACTGAGCAAGCTAAATCGTTGTGTTCAACAATATTGTTAGCAAGATAACGAGCACTTGCAGCCTGAGTAGAACCTAGAGATACATAAGACGCGTAAGAACCTGCTATCGCCTTTATATTCCGTAATGTTTCTTCACTAACCCCACCAGCGTAAGTACTAGCGACGCCAACACCACTCCAAATATCTGCTCGACGGGATTCTGGAAACTTCTTCAATTCATTAACAATTCTGTTGATATCAGCACTGAAGAGAAACCAAATACTTCTACCCAATCCACGATCAAATGCTCGAAGGGCGTAGCCAGTAACTTTTCTAGGAACAAATTGTTTTTGGACAGACTCCTTCCACTTAAAGATACCATTATAAAAACCATAGCCATCCATAGCCCACCACCTTTGCATGGGGTCCATAGGTGCTAAAGATTTTTCAATATCTTTGTTGAGCACGGAAATAGCAAAGCCAGCACCGATGTGAGCTAAACTCGTGTGGTTAGGATTCTCGTCTACAAATTTTTGGAATTTACTTTCCTTGCCAAAACTGGTGTAATCAATCATGGTTAAGCCCATGCCAACTCCTTCGTAAGCAAAGCCACGTAGATTGATATCAAAAGATTGGAGTTCGCTGAGTATGATATGTGATAAACCAACTTCCAAGGTTGTATTATAACCGCTAATAAAAGCGTTACTAGATAATCTCAATTGCCGTTTTGCTCCTGTTTCCGATCCTGGAAACTCCTTCCAAAATTTATCCATTCCTTCTATGGGAAGACCAAATAAAAATCGGCGCAAAAATCCAACAGTAAAAATCATAATCTATCTCCTTCTGTGGTTAATACAATCGGGTCAGCTTATCTAAAAGTTGAGAACAACTGATGTGGCAATTAGGCAGTAACTATCTTCTTGATGAATTGGGTACGAATGCCTTCTCGGTAGGTTTCATAGATTGGTTGGTCTACGAACACTGCTTCTTGTTCATCAACAGTTAGCCCTTGTATAATTTTCAAAGTCAGTTTTGCTACCTCTTCTGCTGACATTCCACAAAGAACTGAACAAGCAAGGTTAGTGTGATCAACAATACAGTTAGCTAGGTAAAGAGGATTTGCCGCTAGTGCAGCACCCAAGGCTAGATAAGATGTATCATCACCTGCTGCTTCCTTTAAATTTTGCAAAGTCTCTTCATTGACTCCGCAAGTATAGGTACTAGCAAAGGCAATTCCGCTCCAAAGATCCCCACAACGAGATTGAGGAAAGGATTGTACTTGTTCCGCAATTCTCTTGATATCCGCACCATACAGAGACCAAAGACTCCGCCCTAACCCTTGGTCAAATGCTCGACTGGCATAACCTGTAAGCTGTCGAGGAACAATTTGCTTGTATACAGAACTTTTCCAGTTAAAAATGCCGGAATGGAAACCAAAGCCCTCAATTGCCCACCATCTTTGCATGGGAATCATTTGAGATAAAGACTTTTCTACATCCCGCTTTAAAACTGCGAGCACAAGACCTGCACCAATATGAGCTGAACTTGTATACTCAGAATTTTCATCTACAAACTGCTGGAATCTATGCTGGTAGCCAGGAAGAATATGGTCTAGCATCGCTAACCCCATAGCTGCTCCTGTATAAGCAAACCCGATCAAATGGCGATCAAAGGCTTTTAGTTTGGGAATTAATTTCTCTGACAAACCAGCTTCTAGGGCGATGTTATAGCCATTGATAAAAGCACTGCTTGATTCCCTTAATTGCTGCCGAGTGTGGCTATCAGGAACATTTAACTCCTGCCAACAGCTGTCCATGACTTCTGTTGAGATGCCAAATATTGAGCGGCGTAAAGATCCAAAATTGGGAATCATACTCTGTGTTTATCTCCTGTTTTTATGACTCATCAGTTGAATGCCTGGTTTTTGTTGTCTTTATATTTCTGAGTTAGGTGTTAGTTAGGTGGACATTGCTCACCTGATGCTCTATTTTTTCTTCACGATCACTGCAATCATTCTTTGGGAACTTTTTGTAAAGCTCACTGGAAAAGTCATTACGTGTAGCTCTCTACCTGTAGCTTTTCCCTGAAACAGGACTGTATCTCCTTGTTGAAAGTCAATGCTCAGACTAATATCTTTAGCATCAAAAGCTTTGCGTAGAGCTTCTATTGCTGCCCACAGTCTTGTACCTGCAAGATCTACAGACTCATAACTAGTTGCTAATAGTTGACTTAGCAGAGATTCGCGATCGCTACCTAACAGAGAAATCCAATCTGCTTGGGAGTGAGAACTGACAGGAGCAATGTCACAGCCTTGAGGTCCTTGACCAGCAACACATAGACAAAACCTGTCATCATGGGAAAGAGATACTTCTACTTGTTGACTCTCCAGTCCCTCAAGTACTGGTTTCCCGGAATCTAGCCATTTGATGTGTACTTTTTGTGGGCTGTCTGAACTAAACAGTGGTAGTGAAATAGGTTCCGTTTTGGTCTGAGGTCTGACGGGTTTTACAAGAGTTGTCATCACTTTTTACCGTTTATAACTTTCAAGAGTATTCAAAAATTTATCAACGCTCTGAAAAAAAATGCCTTTGCCGTTACCGTGAGTATCAGAAACAAAACCAACAAGTTTAAAAACTTACCAATAGTCTTAGAAAAAATTGGTAATTGCCGATGATGACGTTCTTCTGCAGGTAAGTTGTGCATACCAGGCATCTCCGCTAAGGAAATTTGTGGTGCAGCCACATCTAAAGCTATGGCTCGCTCAACCAATTCTTGATGTAAAAGTTGCTCATTATGATCACCACGATTAGCCAATTCTTCGGCAGTGGGATTATCGGGACGATGGTCAATTATGCGTAATTGATAACCTTCTAGCTGTTCAATTACCCGTCCGTCTTCATCGACACTGAAAACCTTGGTATCATACTGTTTGCCTTTTCTGCCTTCTCCCTGAGCAACACCAATACAAGACTCTACACCTTTGATGTGGGTTTGATAAATCTGAATACTTTTGATGCCAATGGGTAAACCCAGATCCTGAGGAACCATAGGCTGTACTGACTGTAGTAGTGAATCTCGGTAATAAGGATCTCCTAAAAGAAAAGGTATATCGGCTCGATCCATAGACTCTTGGAATTCCTTCGCAGAATCCCTTTGAGTGCGGAAAACCATTTTTGTGGAGTTGAGGATGTAAATCTGTTGCAATCGTTGGAAACGAGGCCCTTGGAATAACAACCAGCTGTAGAGGTCTTCCTTGGGTTTGATAGCTAGAGGTTCTGTGGGCAGTTCCACTTTTTGAACTGGAGCTTCCATTTCTTGTCCTAAAACAAAGGTAGCAGCAAAATGAGGCATAGTAAACCCAGTTTGCTCGGTTCTAATTTCTGCAAAGACTCGTTGGGGAGCATTGCTAGATTCCCGTTCAAATACTTCTGCACGCAGTTCAATTTCTACACCGTTTTGAGGATCTACGACAATGGGTCGTTCTAGACGAATATCCTCGATACGCACAGTATGAAACTTTTCTTGACCCACAGTATAGGCAACGATTTGTGCCATTGCTTCTAGACCAAATACTGTGGGGAATAAATAGGAACCTTTGTAAACGTGGTCTTTAACGTAGGAATCTTTTTCTAGGCTGAGGTGAGTACGAGCAGTGATTTCAATACCTGGATCGATAATTTGTAGCTGCTCGATAAATTTCAATGTATCTGGGGGAGGAACTCGTTTAACTCGCCAGGTATCAAAACCGCGTCCTAATGTCTGCACACCACCCAGACTTGAAGTGATCACAACTTGAGTGTCACCAGGATCTTTTTGCATCAGTTGTACAAAACGATTCACACCCTCATTTTTCGGAATTGCTTTGATCCCCATACGACGGAGGTTATGGACAGTTCCCATGCGTGCTCCCATACCCACTTCAGCCCAAACGCTGTATGCAATGGAAATCACTGAAGTTTCTGGGTGTTCCTGATGGAAGTGACGCAGGATTAAATCAAGCACTTCGTTAGAAAAACTATACCAAGAATTACCAGGTAACCCAACCACAGCACCAATTGATGAAATACCTGCAAATATCTTGGGTGGCTTACTCTGGAGTACTTGACAGAGGTTAATTGCACCCAATACTTTCGGTGCGATTTCTGCCTCCGCTTCTGCCAAGGAACAATTTTCTACTCGTCGTGCCTTATTAACTGCTGCTCCGTGAATAACCCCTGTAATGTTACCTAAATCTTTATCAACCTGCGCCACCAGTTCTACTACTGCTTGAGCATCCGCAACATTACACTGGTAATATTGACAAGTTAATTCTTCATCGCGAAATCTTCTCAGTATACGAGCAATTTCAGAACTGCTCTTACCCATCGGGTTATCTTGGGGATGAGGAGAACTACCCACTAAAGCCATTTTTACACCAGTTACCCTAGCTAAAGCTAAAGCACATTCAGCTGTGATCCCTTTGGCTCCCCCCGTAACTAAAAATACATCATTAGAGGACCACGTGAGATTACGGTTTGTGTATAAAGATCTATCTTGAATTCTCGGGCGAGGAATTCGGCGAGTCAGTTGTGAATCGTAACCTACTGCTAGGAAGGCATCTGGTCTGGCGATCTCGTCAATCACACGTTCTACAACAGCACTCGATTCTACTTCAGCAGGTAAATCGATGATTCTGACTTTGAGGTCTGGTCGCTCTAGATGGAGTGTGGATGCAAAACCAATAGTGCAGCCTTGTTCAATATTGCCGATTTGATGCAGTTTGCCGAAATAACCACCGCCAAACTGAATATAGCTGACACTGGTATACTCCCGTTGTCCTTGAGATGATGGTGGTGGAGCTGCTACAGCATGAAGCTGTTCCATAGCTCGTTTCAGCTGTCTTTCTAGAGATGTTTCATCTTTGAGATCGCTAGGTAGTACGGCAATGAAGTGAGTAAACTCCACTTTTTGAATTAGGGAGCCTGCAAGCATTTCCCCAAAGCTAATCACCTCTACTTGAGCACCTATTTGCTGAAGTTTTTGATGAACTGCTGCAACAAAATCTGCTGAGTCTGATTCAGCTACTATTAAGACTTTGGCTGTTTTCCAGTCATCTATTGCAAATAAGTGAGTATTTTGCCAATTCTCCTCTTGGCTAGAGATAGCTGTAGCTTCTTCTGGAACATATTCAACTACAAAGTTACGCGTCCAAGCGGTTAAATCTTCACTTACAGCAGGTGCATTTTCCCTAGTCGTTTGCTGTTGTGACTGTGACTGTTGAGGTTTAGATAGCTCCTTTAAAGCCTCAACAATTTCCGTGAGGGTTGCATTGGCAAAATGTGATGGATCGACCTGTCCTTGAACTCCTACTTGTTTAGCTGCTTGAGCAACCAATTCTGCAGATTTAATTGAGTCCAGATTTAAATCGTCTAGCAATCTTGCTTGCAAGTTAATACTATCTCGAGGATATCCAGTTTGCTCAACAACTAAATTCACAAGAAGGTCTTGTATGGAAGCTTTTTGCTGTTGATTTTCGTGCTCAAGCGAATGTGTTGGTTGATTTCCGGGATCACCTGGATGAGTTGCTAAAGGAGGTGCAGATACCTTAACTTCAGACTCTTGTGTCGCGTTAGATGTATTCTTTTTAGTATGTTTTGGCTTGTTAGCTAAAATTGATGAACTTTGTAGGTCGGCTCGAATGACTTGAGCTAAAAAGTGACCTCTGTGAGAAAAGTAGCTAGACAGTAATTTGATCAGTTCGTCGTCGTTGTATGAATCCATAGAATTATTCAATGATCTTGAGTGATGGTTGACAGCAAAGGTAAGCTTTCCAGGTCAGCTCGAATTAACTCAGCCAAGAAAGAACCACGTTCTGAGAAATACTCAGTTAAAGCTCCCACTAGTTCTTCGTCTGAGTCTGCAACTTGATGTAATGAGTAAGTCTGAGTTCCGTTTTCCACAAAGCCATTTCCAATCGGAGCGATCGCAGATATTTCTGCATCAGACACTTCAAAAGGACGTTCGCACTGGTTCTCAATAAAGATACGTTGAGATGCTTTGACAAAAGGATGGATTAAGCGATTGCCATAGACAACTTGCCAGTTAATTTCACCACCACGGACAAAGAAACTACCTAAAACGGTGTTCAAGTCGCGATCGCGTCCAGGTTTTGATTCTAAGGGAAGACATATAAGATTTGGGGAGACAGTAGTTGCTTCTACTAAACCAGCAAGAACTTTTCCCGGTCCTACTTCTACCATCAGATCGCATTCGCTCTCCATTGCTTTCACTAAGGAGATAAAGTTTACTTGCGAGAGCATCTGATTAGCAAAGTGCTGCCGTAATTCTAGGCCTTCTGTTGCCCGTTTTCCATTGCCACTGAGAAATAAGGGTATAGAGGTTGCCGTGAGCATTTGTGGTATCTGAGCTTGCTCCTGCAAAAATGCTGCTGCTGAGGACATCATTTGAGAATGGAAAGCGTTAGCAACAGGGAGTTGACGGAGCTGGATATTTGCCGACTGAGCTTTTTGTATGACCTCTGCCACACTTTCACTCTCACCAGAGATCACAGTCTGTGTGGGACTGTTGATATTGGCAATAACTACATAACCCGATACTCCAACTAATAGTTGCTTGGCGGTTTGGTCATCGCAGCCTAGACTAGCCATGGCACCAACGTGATCCCCAGAAGCAGACATAGCTTTTCCGCGCATCGCTGCTAGACAGATAAGGGTTTTCTCATCATAGGCATTGGCAGCACAAAATGCTGTCAGTTCACCTAAGCTATGGCCACCCACGGCAACAGGCTTAATACCAAGATATCCCAAGTATTTTTGCCATAGCAGAGAAACAAAGCAGATGGCTGGTGAGGCTATATCTGCTTTGGTTAAATATTCAGACCATGCTTGTATTTGCTCTTTATCAGCAGCACATTCTAGAGGACGATATATATATTTACTGATGGGTTCACATCCAGTTTCTTCTAACCAAGTATCTACTTGCTCCAGAAATTCCTTTGCCCAGGAATACCGCTCTACTATGATTCGAGCCATGTTCAATTTTTGTGAGCCTTGCCCAGGGAATAGAAAAGCTACTCTACAGCCTTTGAGATTGTTTCCAACCCAAATATCTCTTTCTGGAGACATTCTCACCTCTTTAACAGAGGGAGGCATATCATTCAACATTTGCTCTAACTGCTGTAAACGCTTCAGTAAAGCCATAGGAGTGTCAGCAATCAGCGCAGCTCGAACTGGTTGTGAAGAGTCTATATCCTCTGTTAGCTGAACTGCTAAGTCAACCATTTCTGCCATACTTATCCCTTGTGCCGTCTCCTTGACAGTTTGAATCCGGTTCATTAAATCTGTAATGGATTTAGCACTGAGAACAAATAACTCCGTATCCTGATTGGAAACTAATAGTGCTTGCTCTTTGAGAGATGGTTTTAGTTGAGGTGCAGGTGCATCTCCAGATTCCAAAGTGATATGGGAATTAATACCACCAAACCCCATAGCAGAAACTCCAGCCCGGAGAACATCCGTTGGCTGACGCACCTCTCCAGAAAGTATCGGGTAAATAGACTTAACAGTGGTCTCAAACACGGGATTAAGTTCCTTGCAACCAGCTGTGGGAGGAATAATCCTTTGATTAACAGCCATAACAGCTTTAATAAAGCCACCAATTCCTGCTGCAGCTTTTGTATGCCCTACTAAAGATTTAAAAGAAGTTACCCCTATAGAACGAGGCGTAATTTCTCCATCTCCTGCGATCGCTAAATCAATTCCTTCTAATTCTGTGCGATCTCCTACTGGTGTTCCTGTACCATGTCCCTCAATAAAGTCTAGATCATGGATGCTATAGTACGCTTTGTCGTAAGCACGACGTAGAGCTTTTGATTGACCAACTTTAGACGGAGCTGTAATTCCGCCTTTACCGTCAGATGAGATTCCCCATCCGTGGATAACTGCATATACATAGTCTCCAGCCGTTCTAGCATCCTCTAAACGCTTGAGAACCACAAAGCCACATCCTTCTCCAGGAATAAAGCCACTAGCCTTGCGATCGTAGACATTCATATCACTCTCTGTGAGAGCACCTGCCTTAGCAAAGCCAATCAACTCAAAGGTATCTAGACTAATGTCTACCCCTCCAGCTAAAACGATATCTAGCTCGTGAGCTGCTAGTTGAGAACAAGCAGTAGCTACAGAAATTAGAGAAGAAGAACAGGCACCGTCTACAACATATCCACCACCATCAAAATTAAAGAAGTTGCAAATTCTGCCAGCAACTGTATTCGCCAAATTACCTGCCAGAGTGTCCTCTGTAATTGCTGCAAATACAGACTTGTAGTACTTTTCCATGGTTTCTACAAGAACTTCTGTGTTCTTTGCATGTATGCCTTTTGCATTTGCAGCTGCCCACAGAGCTTTGCGAACAAAGGGCCAACGAAGCCTCATATATTGAGAACGACTTTGTTCTCCAGTTAAAGTATTGCCTAAAATAACTCCTGTGCGTTCCGTAGGAACGTTTTTACGAGTATATCCGGCATTTTCTAAAGCTTGTATAGCGACTCCCAAGGCTAGCCAGTGAACAATGTCAGACGATTCAAAAGCTCTTTTTGGAACCCTTTGATTTGCCCAGTCGAACTTAAAGCCATCTATAACAGCCGCAAGACTTCCATAGGTCTTATCTGGAGTCTTTCGCTCTGGGTCATAATATTCAGATACAGGCAATCTTATATCTGGAAATTGTCGAAATTCGCGTCTTCTTGCAAGTATGTTTTCCCAAAGTTGTTTTAAATTATTAGCACCAGGATAGTAGCAACCCATGCCAACAACTGCAATAGCAGGGATGTTTGCTTTATCAAGCATATTTATAATTCCTGTACTCTAGTTAGACATTTCCCAAAAATTCAAATACTGTAGTTCAAGTTTCTTGGCGAGTGATAAAGCCTTCTTTCTCCTTACAAAATAAAGTTATATCGCTGTTAAATCCCGGTTCTCCCGCGATTACATCAACACTATTTGTGCTATCAGGTAAAGTTAAGATAGATTGCTAAATAAGTCTCACGCAACTATGTATTACGAATATTGCTTTAGGACTACGATACTAAATTAACTAACCTAGATTCCTTACCAGATTTTCCAAAACCTTATAAAATCTAGATTCGAGCATTTCACACTTTATCAAGAGCATTACCCATCAAAAATGTCTGAAACATAGGGTGGATAAAGAGCATGATAAATCTGCTCTTAAGATTTATAAGAAATTCTAGACTAATTCTTTTACATTAACAGTAAATCGAAAAATTGTCTACTAACAAGTGTATGATTTTTATGTCAATAGTTCTTAATAGGAAAAAATTAGACAAGTTGCACTTATTTTTTTAACTTTGGCATATGGAAGAAATAAAACCTTAATCAGGAAATAAGAGAAGCTTTATATTGCACTATCTCTATAAGCCTAGTATCTTCGTATTTTATTTGAGAGCAGCAGAAAAATCATCAACTTAGATATATGTTATCTAAATCTGCTGAAGCAAGTATGACCCTCTTTTAGATGATGACTTTATACCAGGACTTAGACAAAAAATATTTAGACAAAAGCCTCAAATCTATATGTAGAGAGACTTTAACATCGTTTACTTTAGTTTGTTGATATATCTGGGTTTCAGCCATTTTTGAGTATTTGATATATTTCCCTTACCCAGCATGGTTTTGAAGCTTGTTTCTCCCTCAAAAATGTTTAAGTCTCGATACTTGACAAATAATGTGCGAATTAATTACTATACAAAATTTTGACTATATTGTTTTCTGTTACATTGAACTTTGTACAGCTTTATATAATTAGTTGGTAACCCTCAATGTGAGTGAGGCTGTTAGCCAAATAAGATAAAGAAACGTCATAGTTGCAATTGGCGTTTCCATAATTACTTATGGCTTAAAAATATTCCTTTGTAAGATACTCAACCAGCATTATTGACTAACTAGTTTAAGAGAACTATCACTTGTAACTAGGGAGTCATATTTCATTCATACAAGATAATATGGGTCACCTCACGATATCTAGTCATGCTTGATGAGGTTGACCTTATTTGCTATAGTCAATTCTTTTTACAAGTTCCAAAACTTTTTTTCTAACTTATTAGAATTTGAAAGACCCAGAAATGAAACAAAAGGCTGAAGCAGTAAACTCCAAATTCGTAAATTTTACGAATTTTAATTGTTCTTTAACCTGTCTGAAATTCCAACAGAGTCAGTGCGTGTCTCATTATTTTCTTTCGACTACTTCAACCCTACTATAGCCTTCAGGCAAGCCTGCCTCAAATGGGGTTTTCAGCATACTGCAAAAAATAGCAGTATTTATAATAAAAAAATAAAATACCAGTGTTAAAACTGTAAAAAAGATACACTTCCTGCTTAACTACATAAACCAGTATATCTGGGATAAATGACTTTTACTTAATAATCAAGCCATGACAATTTCTAAAAAACTTTTTTAAAACAGCTAAGCCACAGCTTGAACCTAGAACACTTGGCCATAAATCATGCAGATAGCCATTTAGTCACTACTTAATAATAAGTATTGTAACTATATTTGATGCACTAGGACAAGTTCCAGCTCCCTTCATAACCAGCATCACATTTACACAATTGGTGAGGAAAAGTTTGGTGAACACTAGCACAAACACCATACAACTAGTCGATAGGTTGTGGAACGAACTCTATGTTTGCTCTCAAAGTGTTTAGCAATCCTACGTACACTATGCCTATGAAGCTGCTAATATTTAACTTTAATCAAGCTGATTGCATATTACTTTCAATGTCGTCAAAGCTAGTGTTTATTCATAAAAAATTAAATTTTTATTAATTTTTTAAAGTTCTAATTTATGTCTTTGGATATAGGGTCCATATGAAAAAATTAAATTTTTATTAATTTTTTAAAGTTCTAATTTATATCTTTAGATATAGCTTCCATATTCTATATTCTATTTACTGCTACTAATCATAAATCTAGTTAATGTCCCAAAAGGTAGACAACCTTATACTACTCATCAAATCGTTAAATACATATTTGATAATTGGTAATTATTGATGTATATAGAGAACTTATACAACTGTTAAATATTTTTAACTTACTAGTTGACTTTTGCTAAGCTCTTCCGATATAAATAGCTTGTCTAGAGCTTGTCTAGAGCTTGTCTAGGTTTTACTCTAACAAAGTCATTCAAAAAAGCTTTGTGTCTGCTAACAGTATCCTTATAGAGTGGAGAGTATCAACTTATTGTTTTTCCGTCAAAGTGAAGTCTGTGGCATTTGAATAGTAGTTTTAGAGGTACTTTGTGTATTTTAAGGAAAGGTTCCGATGAAGCTAAATGTAGAGCACCTCTATAAAATCTATAAATGGTTTATGGAAGTTTACCGAGGTTAAGACTTATGCATTGACGAAAAAGATTAGTTATGCACTGTGCGTTGTTAAGCATTTCAATGCTCAGTTTTTCTATTTTTTCAGTAATTAACGTGGTAATTTTGAATTGTAAGAGAGAACGGCAGAACATTGGGTAAACTTAAAGTGAAAATCTTGTCATAATGCTGCTTACATTATGACAAAAGTGCTTGCTTACATGCTTCACTTCACCTGGGTTTGTGTAAAGCCAAGCTCTCTTCTCGCGGGGGGAGAAAAGTAGGGGATAGTGCAGGTAAAAGTGGGATTATAAAGTTTAAACGTTAAGTTGACACCAATGATGGCTGGAAAGCTGATTACCATCTTAAACAACTATTTTTGATTGTGCTTCATACCAACTCAATAATCATGCCTTGGTCACAGAATGAACTAATTGCTAAAACTCTTATTCAGTCTGTTTTATTGTTTCCTTGGCACCTTATTAAATTATATGGTTGATATGCAAAATCTTGAGAAGATGGTTGCTATAAGTTCGAAATGGTAATCAATCTTTTATGAAAAGCTTTTGAACATCTGCAGTTTTTTAGCGACTACTATTGATCACAATTAATCTTACCTATCACTATAGAAGAACAAAGTGAATCCCCTATGAATCATAGTGACTCATCAGATTATGCTTCAGTTTTTGACTATAGTGTTCTGGACACTAAAACTCGGGTGCGTGTTCAGCAATCGACTAATGAAATCAAAGCTCTGATGCGCCGTTCTAGTAAAGATATTGTTGATATTGGACAGAGGCTCATTGAGATAAAGCAGTGTATCGGACATGGAAGTTTCCTAAAATGGATAAAATCTGAGTTTAACTGGAGTCTATCAGCAGCAACTAAATTTATGCAGGTTGGAGAACAGTTCAAATCCGTAAATTTTACGAATTTGAATATTACCGCTTCAGCCCTTTATCTGATTGCTGCTCCCTCCACATGTCAGCCAGCGAGAGCAAAAGTTTTAGAACTTGCGAGTTCCGGTCAAAACATCACCTACACCAAAGCCAAAGAACTTATCTCTCAATATAAAAAAAATCTGAAATTCAGTCTTAACGATTCACCCACGATTGACCATGTTTCTATGGAAGTCGTAGAATGCAAAAATCACAAATTTGTAGAATCAGAGCAGCATGAAGTTAATGTTATTCCCTATGCATCAGAAGTTTTGACTGAACAAGACGTAGAAATTAAAGCATGTTCGAGCTCATCTAGAGGCTTATTATCTTCCTTAGAATTTGAAAATTATCAGGTTGCAACTCTCATTAAGGGAGATGGTGAGATGCTTGATAGCATCACAAAAAAACTGTTTAGCAAGAGTATCACACATCTACCAATAAATATCACAAATCAAGAAGCTGTAGCTTTCTCTCGAATACCAGATACAGATAATACTGAAGTAGTGATCAATATCAAAGACTTGACGCCAGAGCAACTCTCTTCCCTCATCTTAGAGTCCGTAAACAATGGGTTGAGTAAACAGCATCTAGAAGCGATAATAAAAGCTGCTCAACAAGCACTCTGTAGTTTATCAGAGTCTGGTGTGAATTAGTATCATGATCTTTCGCTCTAAACCTTAGGTCGATGATACAACTATGTAGTATGCACTGAAGAACCAATAGTTGAAGTAATGCCTGATTGCTAAGGTGAACTACTTATGTGTTAACAAACGCTGCACTTGAGTTGAAGGGGAGAACACGCGTCTGTCATTACCTAACCCTGTTGTGTCACTTTGGGGGAACCCAATCCCCAAAACAGTTACGAGGCTTTAATTTCCACGTTTTGTCTACAAATTTTAGTTTCTGGCGCGAAAATAAAGTCTCAAACCGCGACTAAATCACAGTTTCGGAAATTGGGTTCGATTATTGTTTTCCGAGAGTGATACAACAGGGCTAATACGACTATACTGGAAAGCCTTGTGCTGCTCCCAATCAACAGAAATACTGCAGTGTTCACTCTGCTAGCTGCTCCAATATATGAAGTATTGGACAGTTCCTCTCCCCACTTAATACTCTTTCAGCAATGAATGCCATTCATCTTTTAAAAAATCTGTGGTTTTATTAGATTTTATTATTTAGATGTTTTATGGCTCTTCAGTTCTTTTTATGGAGTCGAATAATAAATAAAATCTATCAGAGCCTATATGCCTTGCTATGACTGGATTCTAAATTTTTGAGCCTTTCTATAAAATGGCTATTTTAAGGTCGTACCATAAAACCAACGCAAGAGCCTGTTTTATTTATCTTAATTCAGAGTTATTGAACACTTTTTCAACTTATTAATAGTAACTGAATGAGTAGCATTGATAGCTACATTAATTACTCCTGGAATTCTATTCTAATGAACTTTTCATGTTCTAGAGGAAAACCTCTTGGCTATAGTTGCATTATATCTGATACTCATGTAAAGTTGAGGATATTACCTAAGGAATCAAAATCACAACAAATATGTTGATTCTTCCTAGCACCTTGCTCCAGTATCATCTCTTCTAAATTAAAGTACGAGACTAAATACTGCATATATCGCTGTATGCATAGGAAAATCTATCTTGGAAAATACACTGTTTGAAGTCTGCTTAGAGTTCATCAACAATGATTCCTGATTTTTCATTACTCAATACTTTAATTTTTACTGGGTATACTAATTTTTGCGACGAAACTAATTGAAAATCTCTTACTGTAACAACTTAAGCTTTTCACTTGTATAACGCTATTAGATTAGAATGAATAACAATTGCAATTATGAAAGTTAAGCACTCTATCAATTTGAGTAAAGGTCTTACCTTTGGGCTGATATTAGGACTCATGGTTTCATACCATAATTTCACTCTTGGACCTTGGGTTTATCTTGCTCTTCACGGCACTTATGGCTTCTTATGGCTTCTCAAGGACCATATCTACCCAGATAAGCAATGGGAGGAAGAAATTTCTATCCCTCGTAGTGTTTTCATCTTTGCGCTGGTATGCCTGTATTGGATAGGGCCTTTTATTCTCATTAGCAGAGGTACTGTACCATCATGTCCACTAGTTGCATCTGCCATTTCCCTGAATATTCTGGGTGTATTTCTGCATTTTGCCAGCGATGCGCAAAAATACTATACCCTCAAATATCGGCAGGGATTAATCACAGAAGGGTTTTTTGAGCGTTGTCGCAATACTAATTATCTAGGAGAGATGATTATCTATGTTTCCTTTGCTCTACTAACTCAACATTGGCTCCCATTTTTAGTTTTGGGAGGTTTTATCAGCACATTGTTTATTCCAAACATGCTCAAAAAAGATCAGTCTCTCTCCCGCTATCCTGAGTTTGCTGATTACAAACGTCGCTCTGGACTTTTGTTTCCATCACTGTTAGTTTCAAAAACTAACAACTCAAAACAAACGAAGTCTGCTGCTTAACAAGCCAGACAATACAAATCATGATTTGAGTAAAAAATTTCGTTCTGTTGCAACAATTTCTCTAATACATCAAGGAAGTGAGAAAAAGATGTGTATGATACTTCACCCGCAGATTATCTTGCTCATTCGATGCAAGGCTCCACCAGACAAACCTGTGATCAGGAGGGCTTTGTTAAATTGACTTGCACTAATGGCTAAGGATCACATGCACTAGTAAAACAACGTTTTCTAGTAAAAACTTAAACAAGTTAGTAAGGAGTTACAAATGTATAGCATTCAGACACAACAATACGATGTCGTGATTATGGGTGCAGGCTTTGCTGGCAACTGTCAGGCTCGACATCTGCTGCTCAACATTCCAAATATCAAGGTTGCCTTGATCGACCCACGTCCCGAAGATCGCACAGAAAAAGACTTAAAACTTGGTGAATCAACAGTTGAAATTGCTGCTCTCTTCATCTGTAAGGAATTGGGTCTCTATGAATACATGATCGAGAACCATCCACCCAAGTTCGGACTGAACTTCCATTGGCCTAAAGATCCAGCAAAAACCGAGACTACCGACTACTATCACATCTGGACTAATCGACAACCTCCTATGACCTCTACTCAGCTAAATCGTGCCAAATTCGAGCGGGATTTGCTTAAGATGAACAAGGAGATGGGTGCTGTCTTTTACAACGGGCGTGTGGTTGATGTGGAGCTGACGCCAGGTGATGCTCTTAAGACCGTCAAGGTCAAGGTCGGCAGTGAGTTTGTGGAGATCAAGGCCAAACACGTCGTTGATGCCGCAGGCCGCAATTTTATCATTGGTCGCAAAACAGATAATATTTTGTTCGGACCAGATAATGTCTGTGGCATCAAAACTGGCTCTGCATGGGTGCGCGTTAAAAATGTGGACCGTACTATCTTCCATAATGGCTATGACCCGACTGGTGCTTCATGCAGTCATTATTATGCTACGAATCACTGGTTTGGGCATGGTCATTGGCTGTGGATGATTCCGACTGACACTCAATCGATGGAGTTGTCAATTGGGGTCATCCAACATCATGATGTGATTCCTGCCCAGAGCATCAACACTCAGGAAAAGTTCTACGCTTTTTTGAAGGCAAATCATAACGTTCTCTACCAGCTTATCACCAGCGGAGAAAACATCGATTTCCACTACTGGCCAAGGTTGGCACACACCAGTAAGATGATGTTTTCTCCAGATAACTGGTACGTGATCGGCGATGCTGCCTGTATCTTTGATGCTTTCTATTCGATGGGAACATCGATGACGACGTTTGCTGTAGAGAGCGTAACGGAGATTATCCGCGCCAAGCTAGCAGGGGAGGCTGATGCAGAAGCTAAGCGGTCTGCATACAATAGCTTCAATCTTATACAAACGCGAGGCATCAACCAACTTATGCGCGATCATGCTAAGCAACTGGGTAATGCTAGCGTTATGAGCTGGCGCATTTACTTTGAGTACATGTTGTGGTTTGGGATAGTTGTACCTCTATATGTTGGCAAATGGCATTTGAATGTAATGTTTATCGACAGTTTTATGAAAGTCTATCGCGATACTGTAGATGGACTATTTGTTGATGTGTACAAACAGTTCAATCAATTAGTGGAGCGAGGAGCCAATATTGGATTTATGGACTGCTATCGAGCAGATCAGTTACTCGGCGATTATAACCCGCTCATGCATTTCGATCATTTTCTGGAGAATGCTAAGTTTGAGCCCTGGCGGTGCAATATTTTTGCCGGCTTAAAATACACCCACTTTTACTTTGCTATCTGGTACATGATGTTACAGTGGAAGGGTTTTGGCCTCGCTGGCGTGCTGGCTCCACGACATCTCTACCACTTCTTCCGGTTATTGGGATTAGCAGGCTATATAAGTATAAGTGAGTTAATCTATCTACACAAGATCAAGGGTTTGCCTACCAATAGCCAAGTGGCCAAGATGCGTCAAGACTTCATAAGTTACCGCCACCGATCTGAACTGCAACCTTGGGCTGAGGACATAGCTAATTTACCAGTACATAACCAGAAGTCCGCCTACCAACAGTTAAATGGCCAAGATTTACCACAAGTTCAAGAACTATCGGTATCAGGTTGAGCTAAAACAGATTCTGTCGATTGGTAATTGCCATCTAGTACTACAGCATTTTTCAAGTAAATGAAGTACATCGTAGGGGCGCAAGGCATTACGCCCTTACAATAATCTGTGCCTCATGTAGTTGCAATATGCTGTCTTTTTATTTTAATTGTTACAAATAATATTACTACTCATTTATAATGCTACCCATTGAAGGTGTTGAGGGGATCACAATGCCTTCAAGCAAAAGCTGAGTCATAGCAGTAGATAGGGAAGTAACGGATTCAGGGTTGAACTCAGGAATTTGTCCATCCATCACTAGCATTGCTAGACCATGCACCAGCGACCAGGCAGCCAGAGCTAGCTGCTTGGGATCATCTGAGCGCATCAAACCTAGCTGTTGCGCTCGCATGATGGCATTAACCAGCACATCGAAGGTATTGTCTGCGGCTTGTACTAGGTTGGCAGGTGGTTGCAAAGCCGTTGTCCGATAGGCTCCAAACATGAGGTGATAGTGGGCAGCATGGGTGATCGCAAAGTGAACATAGGCAATACCGATGTTTTGCAACTGTTGAAGTGGATGATCTGGAGTGTTTTGGGCTGCGGCTTCGAGATCATCATGCAGCAGTTGAAACCCTTCTACGGCAACGGCGACTAACAGAGCATCTTTATCGGCAAAGTGACGATAGGGGGCAGCATGAGAGACTCCAACCCGACGAGCCACATCCCTTAGGGAAACACTCTCCACATTTTTTTCAGAAATTAACGTCAGTGCGGCTTCAATCAATGCCTGACGTAAATCGCCATGATGGTAGGTTTTTCGTTTAGCCACAGGATCAAACCATGTTTTTTTTAGTCTAATTCAATATGTTGACATTGTAAACTAACCCTGCTAGATTTATGTTAGCAATGTAAACATTGAGTTTGGAGATTAACAAATCTTACATCTCCCAAAACAACGTTAGAAAGTTTTTGCTGCGTAAACATCATTCATGCAGATTCAGGAGCGAATCATGTATTCTTTTTTTGTGCGTCGATTTATTCAACAAGTTTTTCAATCTCTCAATCAGGGTGATTATGAAACTGTACTCAAAAGAGTTTCTCCAACTATTACTTACGCCTTCAGTGGTAGTCATGTGCTCGGTGGCACTCGTCACAGTATTGAGGCGATGCGGCAATGGTTTGAACGGTTATACCGATTATCTCCAGGGCTAAAGTTTGACATTAAAAACATTTCAGTTAGTGGTGCTCCCTGGAACACGATGATTGTAGTTGAATGGGTGGATGTCGCCAAACTCGCTGATGGTTCTGACTATGTGAAACAGGGCGTTCATCTGATCAAAATGCGCTGGGGTAAAGCAGTTGATATTCATGCCTATCTGGTTACTCAGAAAGTCCAGGCAATGTGCGAGCGCCTAGCGGAAGCTGGTTTTGCACCAACAGTCGCTTTTCCAATTGAGGATCATTCGTGACAGGTAAAGGAAATTGCAATTTTAGGGAGATCCAAAAAAATAAGTCGAAGAGTCCTTGGACAAACCTATAAAAATAGGGTTTGGAATTTTGTCTTTGAAAAAGAGGCAGGTAAGTTTTGTGGGTGAATTTGGTGTTCAGACGCATTAATTTCTATGATGCCTGCCTTTTTTCCTGTCCAAGACTCCCCGAGCTTTGGGATTGATTTATTTATATCCTAACTCATTAGTGTTGTACAAAGCCTACCCCATTTTTTACAGCGGATAGATGCCTTGCGCGAGGCGCAGTGCCCAAAGGGCACTGCGCCTCTTATGGATGTAGAGAAACCTTGCGATTTCTTAGGAACAGCCCCACTAGCGGTGATCGCACTCTGCACAGTGCCCAAGGCGATCGCTACCTGCTGCAAATGAAAAAACACAAACCATTCTAATAAACCCTTATTTTACAAGCCTTCTGGCTTATGTTTCTTGCAAGAGGATTATCTAGGCTTGAAGTGTAATTGCGTTAAGACACTCAGGCGCATAAGTTGAAGTTTCTTGCATCTATTAATTGCAGTAACAGAGTGTGAACATTTTTTAGGAAGAGCTATTGATCTTATGTCATTCAACAACCCAGCGAATAACGTTCATGCGCCTATTAACAGTTCTACTAAGGAAATTGTCTCTGATTACTATAATTGGCTCAAAGATTCAGGAATCGAAATGCCAGATCTTGAAAGACTGAAATTAGCTATTCAATTAACTTCTATATCTTCTCTCAGCGCTAGCTTAGCTGAGCTTCAGGATAGCAAAATAGAGGTTTCGGGATTTATAGATTTATGTTTATTAAATGATACAGGAGCTTGTACTGATACTCTCAAAATTAGCTTAGTCGATCAAGATTAATTCCATTTTTCCTTAAGGGATATCCAAAAAATCAAAATTCTTGTAAGGATGCTCAGAATGAAGAAACCATTCAAGTATCAGGGTGTTGGTGCTTAGTCATTCCACTCATAATGATGGATAGAATACGTACTCTACCCCAACGTGGTAATGGACTGAGGGACCATTCTAGAAGCAGCGACAGCCAACCGGGCCTTACCGTTGTACGTTTTCCCAGGGCTAGTAACGTTGCTTTGGCAACCACCGAGGGTTTTTGCCCCATGCTCATCTTCATATCAGCACGCTTGCCAAAGCCACTGTGAATAGGACCTGGTGCAGAGGCAATCACGTCTACGCCGAATGCTTTCATCTCTAGCCTGAGACCTTCTGCAAATGTTTGGATAAACGCTTTGGTCGCTGCATAGGTGGCGGCTTTGTGTACACCCTGGAAGGCCAGTAGCGAACTCATCAAGACGATGCCGCCACGACCACGTTTTTGGAAGCGTTTGGTAAAATGATGACAAAGGTCAACCACTGCCCGACAGTTAAGATCAATCATTGCCAGTTCATCGTCGCGTCGATTCTCTATAAATCTGCCAGATGTGCCAAAGCCGGCTGCGGCAATCAACAGACCGATATCTACATAGCGAGTAGCATTAATGACATCTTGTACTGCCGAGGTATGGGTAAGATCAGCAGGCAGCACCATGGTTTGGATAGAAAAATCCTTTTCAAGGGCAGACGATAGAGACTCAAGAACCTCCCTTCTACGTGCAACCAGCACCAGATTCACGCCTGACTGCGCCAGGATGAGTGCAAATTCACGCCCAATCCCATCCGATGCTCCCGTAACCAGTGCCCAGTTACCGTATGTGCTTTTGATTGCCTCTAGTCGTGTCATTGGTAATCCTCATAGTATTAGGTATACTACCAGCTTGTGCAAGGTTGATCTCATTACCTTTTCGATACAACTCCAAGCCCTATTTTTCGTGGTACTCTACTAGCACTTATTGTGAAGAGGTTTTATCCAATATCGTCATAGAGTGTTTCCTGATTAACCAAAACTATTAAGTTATGGCTGAATGATGATGGCATTGCCAATGGGCCGTTCTCCAGTAGCATCAGATGGACTGTTTAGGAGCTTTTCATTAACTACAATAGTTGTAGAGCCACCACCATCAAGATTAACGGCATCTACGGCTCCCAAGGACTGCATAATTTTGGCACTTTCCTGAAAACTTGCACCTGCACTGTATCCGGGTTGACGACCATCAACCGTAACCAAAAGTAGTTTTCCGTCAGATATTATCCCAGCCAGTGTTCGAGGGTTGCGGCGGATTCCGAATCTGTAGTAAAATCCTGGGTCTTCTGGCCAATCAAACCCTTCTGCCTCAGCAGTAATAGAAGGGACACCATCACGCAGTAAACGAGGTCCACCATTAATCACCCCCAAAGGTGCTGCTAATGTCAGAGATTTCCCATCAGCTAAAACATCAGTGCTAATGTTGATTTTCGCGCCTAATTGTGCATGAGAGCGTAGCCATTGGGTCACATTACCAGTACCACACAGAACTAACCCGTTATTGGGAATCGTTCCACCACACTGCTGTCTGTATTCGATCACCTGACCTGATGAGTCGAGAGCAACTTCCTCTCCTTGTGCAGTCTCACTGGTCTGTCCATATGCGGGTGTAAATTCAATCAGTTCGTTCGGGTTTGTGCAGGTGAAATCATGCTTGGGACTGGTGTAGGGTATGGTCTGACCCATAACCGTAGCGACTTCTCCATCCACACCACCGCAGGCTCGAATCAAACCAGGCTTACGATTTAAACCAGTGACAACGTGCATTGCACCATCAGTTGACGTTGCGTTTTGGACAGATGTCAAAGCTTCTATTTGCGCATCTCTACCAGAGCTTGAAGGGAGGATGAGACTCGTTCGACCATTTACCGCCTCTCTAACAAGGGCACCATTAATCACTGAAATACCTGCCGACGCACCAGGTGTACCATCAGTTGAATTAATCACAAAATATCCTCCATTCACTGCTGCCAGAGCATTTGTTCTCGCACTAATGCTTGTTAGTGTCTTCAGGCCAGGAACAGAGCCAGTTGCCAATGTGGCAGTCAGTTTTAGATGAAACTGGTCCGGGTCAATTTCAAGGACATTAACTACCCATGGGCCTGTTGTCATGCGTCCATCTTCTCCTGTATACACAACCTGAGTACCAGAATACCCATCGGCTGTTAACTGATTTTTTAAATCTGTTGCTTCAGCAGAAGAAGTCACTAAGCCAACACGGACAAGGTAACCCAGTGGACCAGACCTCAAATCATCTGGCGGTCGAATTGATTTGATTTTCCCTCTGCACTGCGATGCAGTGGAACGGCTCTTACTGGTGCTAAGGAAATAGGAACTGTAAAGCACACAGTTGTTATTATACTCAGTAAACTCTGTTGCCATTTCATCAACTTTATTCCTTATAGCTGGTTAGTTGTCTCTTAAACAGTTGAGCCTAAACCTGAAACTTCACTCCCTCACTCACGCATTTAGTTTGAAGTGAACAAGCAAGTCGATATAGATTAAACTGGGCATTCTTGATAGTTTTAGGTTACGTGCTCAGCTTTAATCACTATTAAAGTTTTGGTTAAAAACTGGAAATTAGACTAAGTCCTGCAAAACAACCCAGGATGACTGGGTTAATAACACGTGAACTACCTACACCGCCCCGTAAGGGCGGTGTAGGCTTCTAGTGTTCATGAGAACTTCTAGAACTTCCTTGGCGGTACTCGAGGTGAGGGAATCACCTTGAATTTTCCCGCTACGGCGGTTTATAGTCGGGAACAGTCCCAGCCCGACTCGCTTTATATTAATCGCGGCATTATCCCTCTTCTGTCACTCTCCGAGAGGGCGATCGCTAGAAGCCTCATTAGGCAATTAATACAAGCTTTCCTATTAGAAAAAAATGGATGTTGTATTTGTTATTAGA